>JAFXEA010000227.1 GCA_017521065.1 Kiritimatiellia bacterium
CTGGTATTTTTGTCATATTGCGAGCGCTAATGTGTCTAATAGGTAAGAGTTATGTCAGGTAAAATAGCATTGAGACAGATGTTAGCTTTAAAAAGAAAGGACGAATTGAAATGTATACGATAAAAGGAGCATATGCTGGCGCATTGATCACGATTGACAACCTTGATCCAGATGCGGTGACGCAGTTGTATGGGCTTTTGAATGCAAAAGCGTCGGAAGGCTCGAAGGTCGCCATTATGCCCGACGGGCATCCCGGCAAGGATTGTCTCGTAGGGTTTACGCAGAAGTTCGATGATGACGCCGAGGTGCGGCTCGTTCCCAATTTCGTCGGTGGAGATATCGCCTGCGGCGTTTTCGCATGGCCGATTAGTAAGGATGCGCCGAATTTGCGCAAACTCGACGATTTTATAAAAAAGAATATTCCTAATGGTTCACGTGGGTATCCCGTGTCGGTGAATCGGTTCGCTACGGATGAAGATAAGGCGATATTTGATGCCGCGGATGATCGTCTTGCAAAGTTGGAAACACGTGTTTTCGGACGTGAGCAAGAGCGTATACCCGCGGTGATGCAACTTTGCTCGTTAGGTTCTGGAAATCATTTCATCAGTCTTGAACGCTCTGAAAAAACAGGCGAGATTTATCTTCTTGTCCATTCCGGATCGCGCCAGTTCGGAAAGTCCGTCTGCAAGGTGTTTCAGAAAATGGCCGCCGAGCAGCATCCGACCGGCAACGCCAAGGGATTGGAATATCTTTCGCCTGGGGATGACGGTTTTGAGGCTTATCTTGATTTTATGGATGTCGGGATACGCCTTGCCGCGCGCAATAAAGAGATTATTGCGCAGGAGATTATAACGTTTCTCGGCGTTGATGAAAAAGACGGGGCAATAAAGACGAATCACAACTATTACGACCGCGGAGAGCGGACAATCCGCAAAGGCGCGGTATCGGCGAAGAAAGGCGAGCTTTTTCTTTGCCCGATCAATATGCGTGATGGTACGTTTGTCTGTAATGGTAAAGGGAACGATGACTGGAATCAGTCCGCTCCGCACGGTGCGGGGCGTCGTATGTCGCGCGCCGATGCCAAGGAATTGCTTGATGTCGGTAGCGTCCGTGCGACATTGGGCGAACTTTTCACCACAACGGTGGATTCATCGCTTGATGAAGCGCCGGATGCGTACAAGCGTTTCGATTTCATCCGCGAGCATATCACACCGACGGCGGAGGTCATAGATCGTCTCGTTCCGTTGTATAATTTCAAAGGATAGTCTTAAAATAAGACGACAAATATACATCTTGAAAGTTTGTAAATGAATAATATTCCGCTTCTGAGAGTATCTATATCAGATGAGGGGATTTAAAATCAAGAAAGGAGTAATTCAATGAACAGGAAGATAATGAAATGGTGTGTTTTCGCAAGTGCGGGACTTTTGGCTGTTGCCGGATGCTGCTTTGGGAACGGCGATTCAAAACACGGAGACTTGAGTGAACATGGGAAACCGATAAGGCGTGGTGATGTTCTGGCGGCAGACGGGACATCCTTGGCCGGGATCAGACCAAAACCTATGGATGGAACTGTAATCAGGACGACAATAGACCGGAACCTTCAGCAACAGCTTTCAACGCATGTCCGAGCGGCGTATGCGAGCAATAGGGCTGAAAATGCGTGGGGCATCATCATCAAGGTGCAGACAGGTGAGATTCTATCAATGGTAAGCGTACCTGATGTTGAGACGAATGAATTTGGAGAGGTGCTGTCGTATCGGAATAATGCATTGGAGATGGCATTTCAGCCTACAACATTCATGAAGCCATTTACGTGTGCAATTGCAATGAATGAGGGAATAGTCAATGCTGATTCCGTAATTAGTCAGTCCGATGGGCTGTGGCGGCACGGGAAGGATATGACCATGCGTGATCGGTTGCCCGAGCCGATGACGGTAACCAACGCTCTCAAGCGACACGCAGATATTGCCATTGGAAAGCTTGCGGTTGAGATCGGAAAAGAACGTCTTGTTGAGTATGTGAAGAAACTTGGTTCCGGGACGAAGGTGTTGAAAGGTGAATTGCCTCATGAAAGCGTTGGTTGGATATGGCCGAATAAGATCTTCGATGATCATCTTCTTCCTTGGATTGGTATAGGCGGCTATTTTCAGGTAACTCCCATTCAGATCGCAAAGGCATATGCTACATTGGCGAATCATGGTGTTGAGGTGGTTCCATACATTATATCTGAAATTGTCGACGATAATGGCAGGGTATTGAGAAGGCACGCGCCTGATTCTTCGCCGGAAGCCATATTTTCGCCGGAAGTTGCAGATTGCATTGTGGCGGCACTTCCAGGCGGCACTCCCGCAACTACGCAGATGTACAAAGATAGACGTTTCTCGTACGTGGATTATGTGGCATCGTACGTAGGTTTTTTTCCTGCATCTAACCCGGAATATGTCACGGTAGTCGGTCTTTCAAGACCTAAGGGCGAACATACGGGAATGAAGGTTGCGTTTCCCATATTTGCGGCAATGCTTCCGGTTCTTGATGAACTTTAATCAGAATGAATCACAGATAAGGAGATGATAATGAAAAACAGGCAGATAATCAAATGGTCGCTTGTTGGAATTGCCGGACTGTTGGCGGCGATGGGGCTTCTGTTCACATGGAAGTGTCCTGTCGACTGCATCTTCGGGGTGGACAGCGGCGTCTTCTTTTTCAAGAAGCAGCTTCTGTGGAATGTGATCGGCATTGCCGCCTGTATCGGTGCGGCGCTGGTTCCGTGGCGGAAATGGCTTAAACTCGCGCCGTGGGGGATGCTTGCGTGGTTCACTCTTGCGGTTTGGGCGGTCGGTTTCTCTCCGGTACGGCAC
>JAFXEA010000228.1 GCA_017521065.1 Kiritimatiellia bacterium
TAATGGGAATCGTCAATGTCACGCCGGACTCGTTTTCCGACGGTGGCAAGTTCAACACCCCGGAGGAGGCGATCCGTCGCGCGAAGAACCTCGTCGAGGAAGGTGCGGCAATCATAGACATCGGCGGCGAGTCGACGCGCCCTGGCGCTACGCCTATATCGTGGGAAGAGGAGTGGGCGAGAATTGAACCTGTACTTGCAGGGCTCAAGCCTCTGCTCGCGACTTCCAGCTTTAGGCTTTCAGTAGACACATATCATCCCGAGACGGCTGAACGTGCCGTCGCGGCTGGCGTGAAGATAGTCAACTGCGTGTACGCAGAGCCGATTCCGGAGATGTGCCGCATAATTGCCGCCGCGGCACCGGAGACGGAGCTCGTTCTTCCCGCGAAGGTCGTTGATTCGCAACTCGCGACTCTCAAGTCTCAGCTTGCGTCTCTTTCTTCTCGACTTTACCTTGATCCGATGATCGGGTTCGGAACGACGCGCGAGGAGGATCTTGAGATTTTGCAGACTATCCCAGAGCTCGCGAAGAAGGGGCGCGTCCTCATCGGTGCAAGCCGCAAGCGCATCGTAAAGCGCCTCACGGGCGAGAAGGTTCCCGGCAAGGATCTTGCGGGCAATCTCACGATCGCGCTGTGGGCCGCGATGAATGGCGCTGACGTCGTCAGGGTTCATGACGTGCGCGAGACCGTGCAGGCGCTCAAGGTCCTCTCCGCGCTCAAGGGGGAGGCGTTGCCGGAATGACGCTTGCCGCGCTCGCCTTGTTCGCCGCACTCGGGTTCTCCGATTCGAAGACGCTCGCAGTCCAGATACACCTCGACCGCGCTGGCTTTTCGTGCAGCACGATCGACGGGCAGTGGGGCGCGAAGTCCGAACGGGCGCTTCGGCTCTACGAGTACACCCGCGCGAACGCCCGCAAGCCAGCGCTTGCGGCCACGCCGGAACAGGCATACGATCGCTACTTTGCAAACGCGCCCGATCCGTTTCGCATCGTCGAGGTGACGCGTGCCGACTTGGATGCGCTCGTCAAGATTCCCGACGATCCCGCCGAGCGCGCGAAGCTCGGACGCATGGGCTACGAGTCGATAAAGGAGATGTTTGCGGAGCGGGGGCACCTCTCGCAGATCGCGCTCGCGAAGATGAACCCCGGCGTCGACTGGGAGAACGTGAAGCCCGGGCTAAAGCTAGTCATACCAGACTTCCCGTCGATCGCCGAGGAGCTCGCGGCGGGCGAACGTGGCCGTCCGAATCGTCCGAAGCGTCCCGAGGCCGCGCTCGTCAAGGTGTCGATCTCCAAGAGCCAGGTGCGCGCGTACGGTGCGGACGGAAAACTCCTCGCGCTATTCCCGTGCTCGATAGCCGCGAACAAGGCGAAGGTGCCTCCGCACGGCGAACTCAAGGTCACGAGCTACGTCGCGTGGCCGAACTACACGTACACGCCGGACTACACTCCGCCCGGGAAGAAGGTGCAGCGCCACATCTGGCCGGAGGGGGAGAACTGCCCCGTCGGCGTCGCGTGGATGGGGCTCAACATCCCGGGCTACGGAATCCACGGCACGCCGCGTCCCGAGTCCATCGGCTTCACCGGCTCGCACGGATGCTTCCGTCTCGCGAACTGGAACGCCGCGCGGCTCTACGCGATGTGCCGCAGCGGAACAAAGGTGGTTATCGAGCCGTAGAAACCGCGCCGCATTCTCCGCCGTGTACCATGGGGTATTGTCACGCCCAAGGAGGTGCGGCATCTTGCCGCGCCAACATGGCGGCGATCGGCGACTTCAACCCAGCGATCGGCGGAAAGTTCCTTGGTGCGACCCCTCGCAAAACGTCAAGCCAGTAGAATCGCTATCTCCAACATTGGCAAGGACATGGAGGACGTGATCGCCGTGCAGGAGATAGTCTGCCGAAAATCTGAAATTTTTCAGACCCCATTGACTTATACAACGGGATGGTGTAAAATATCAGCGTAATCTCGCGATGGGTGCATGCCTGTGTGAGCGAGTGCCAGGCGCAGCTGGGAAATGCGCACGGACCGCGCAAGCGGAGTTGATCTTTGACATAGGCCGGAGACCCAGCATCCGGCTACCGAGCGGCAGAGTGTGGAAACACAAGTCTCTGTCGCGACCATCGTCCCGGTAAGGTGCGGATTCCAGCCGCGCCGTCAACTACGGGGACGATGCCAGCGAGACCGAAAGGTGGTCGCTGGAACGTACGCAACAGCGTATTGAGCTTCTAGAGAAAACCGCTAATTTTCACTGCATGAAGCGAGGTACGATTGCTGCGCTGCGTTGGTAATCCACGCGGCGCGCTTTCTATTCATATTTCATGCAAGGCTCTTAGCGGTGCCTCTCTAGAGATAGGATTTAGGGAGTGCGCCGCTTCAATTGTATTTGAAGGGCGGCATTCCCGGCACGGATGGGAACGCCGCCCTCGTCCTTTTCCGTGAGACACAGGTAGGGCAGGGAAGGGATGAAATGAGAAAGTTCATTAACCGTTGGAAGAGCGGAACTGTAGGGGCGTTGGCTCTGATCGCAAGTTCTGTCGTTGTAATTGGCTGCGGTGATAGTTCTGATGGAACGAGCAGTCCAGTGCCAAAAGATACCCTTGCCGTCAAAGGACTCTATATGGGTATGCCAGGCGACGACGCGGTTAAGGCATGCAAGGAGATGATTGGATCTTCGGAAGATCTTGTGGTCGTTGATTTCCGGAACGGAATCGAGCGCGAAAAGGACGAGGCAACGAAGGCCAGAGAGAAGAAGGCGTACGAAGAAACTGTCAAGATGGCCGAGACGGATGTCGACAGATTTCTTCGATGGAGTGGGCTTCATGGAGATTTCTACGATCCCAGCGCCGACGAATGCAGAGCAAGGGGCGTTGAAGAGAAAGATTTGCGCCCCTATGTGACTTCTGGAAGCAAAACTGCGCCGATTCCAGGTGCCAATTGGGTTGTAGGAACGGCCATGCCCGCATTCGCCGGAATCTATGGCTATCAAGTTGAATGGATGTTGCCGGGAAGGCGCAATGGCGGAGGGCAAGAGGCCTCGATTCCGAAGTTGTTCACAGGGAAGGTCGAAGTTTCCGAGAAAATGACGGAATCCGATCCATATTCCGCTTGGAGTTCGGAGGTTCTTGGAAAAGGGCTGGCCAAGGATCTTTACGCAAAGGGACTACAACTTTCCAAGTCTAATGACAAGCGGGTGTTTTTCCGGCTTGCAGCGGAAGATACCCAAGGAAACCCAGTGGACAAGAAGAAACTTGCCACGGAGCTGGTGCTCAACAATCCGAGGTTCTTTGAGGAGTTCGGTTCGAATCAAGAAAAGATCGAGGCGGCCGAGAAAGAGGTCGACGGATTCTTGGTCTGGGTTGAGTTTCGGAGAAAATCAAATTTTGGCGGGTATAGCATAGACGGAGTTAGTATATTTGATCCCGAAGACCCGCGGCCTGAAGATGTCAAGGAACGTGAGAAGAAATATGCGGAGCGGATGGCTGAGATGGAGAAGCGAGGAGATGCCAGAGGCATGGCGAAGATGCAGATGGCGAAGGGCAAGGGCGGCCATCAGACCCCCGCGAAGGAAAAAAGTGCAGCACCGGTGGTCGCGAAGACGAACAGCGCCGTTCCTTCCCCGTCGCCGGAAGACACTGCCGAGCTTAACAAGATGAAAGCAGACCTGAAGAAGATGGAGAAGCGGAAATCCTCATTGGACGCCGAGATTACGGACTTGGGGAACAAGTTGAAGAGTTTGGCGGAATCTGGAAAGAAACTTAGTGAACAAGTGAAGAAGAATCCTTCCTTGAAGAAGAATTCTGTCATCAAAGAGCGTCATGAGGAGAATAAGGCCCGTTTTGCCGAAACTAAGGAAAGGTATGATGCGGCAAAGGAAGAGCGGCAAAACGAGGTTGCCGCGATTGCGGACATGAAGAAACAGATAGCGGACAAGGAGGCGGCGATAAAACGAGACCTTGCCGACCAAGAGAAGACCATTGCAGCGGAAAAGGCGGCTGAAGAAAAGGCGGCCGCCGAGCAGAAGACCGTAGAGGAGACAGCTGTTGCGAAAAAGGACAGAACAGATTTGAAGTTTTTGACGGCGGCTAGAACCGGCAGCTATAACCGCACGACTTCGAATTACGCCTCTCAATTCTCGCAAGCGATGATGAAGATGGCGTGCAACTGCAAGGTCATGCTGGAGTGGGCCGTTCTTACGGAGCCGGCAGACAAGCCGGAAGAAATCATAGAGGCGTTTTCGATTCCGGCAAGCGATTATGAAAGCGCGATCAAGGTTGTCAGTAAGTTGGACAGTGATTTGGGATTGAATCAATATATGCAACAGGGTAGCCTTCGCGCCCGGAAATATTTCGAAAAAGACCTTGTTGAAATGAGGTCTCCCTTGTGGTTCCGCCTTGTCTTGAAGACTACCAACGGAGTGGAGGTCGCGAAGGCGGATGCAGTCAAGAACTGGCTTGACGCCAGAGGGCAGCACCCGCCGAGCGACAAGCTGGTCATTCCCAAGAAGAATCTGATTATTGTAGCTTTCAAAGAGGAGGGAAAAAACGAAGATCAGCTGAAGACCCTGTGCCATGTTTGGGTTAACAAGGACGGCAATGTGTACAACGTACGCTTCAACGAGTCTGGCATGAATAGATTCTTCAATGCTGGAGATATGTCTGCCGAGGAGTTCGCTCGGGCACTTGTGAACAACTACCCCGATATTCCAAGTTTGGAACCTGTGGTCAAGAGAGAAGATCCGGGAAGAGGTTTGATTCAGGAAACCACCTGGACATACAAAGGTCCGAAAGGGTATCAGGTTGAGCTCTTTGAGCGCGCTTATTATAACAACAATGGCATCAGGTACACGTCAAAGATGCTTGAGAACGACGCGGAGGTAATGCTTGCGCTGTCGCTAGTTGGAAAACTACCTGACAGAAAACTCACCATCTCGGCGATCAAGCCGGATTCGGAGCGCAAGTTTGATTGACAAGTTCGAAACTTCAAACAGAGGGATGTTGCCCGCATCCCTCTGGAGAAACAGTCGGGCAGAGGTAGGAAGGAAAGGAAATAAATAATGGATAAGACAAAAATTGACGAAGCGAAGACTAAGCTGAAGTCCGCGCGGGATACTGTGCTTCCTAAAGTTAAATCTGCAATATCTGATATAAAGACAAACTTCAGGGCAGACGAGGGCACAACGGGATTCGTGAAAGCTAAGAGCATGTTCGTGAATCTCTGGAAGAGCGGCCAGAATGGTAGAGTGGCTTTGGTCGCAAGTACAGTTGCTA
>JAFXEA010000229.1 GCA_017521065.1 Kiritimatiellia bacterium
GAGGACGGCATGGTAACATTCATAGTAATCGGAAACCCGTACGTCACGAGGATCGGAAAGATCCTTCATAAACTTTCCGCTTCCGTGCCTTTGCTTTTCATCCGGCACCATCGCCGTTTCAAGCGTAACGGTTTCATCCGCCCACGCCTTTCTGAGAGCATCGTCCGTTTTGTATTTCGCCTTGAGCGCTGCCCTGAACTTCTCGGTCATGCGCTTGCCGGTATCCGGCATACAGTGGCAGCCGCACGGCATTCCGTCTCCGCTTCCGCCAACTGCGCAGTGCACCATAATAAGACGGCGCCGCCAAGGCTGATTGCGGGCGTATTCGCCGAACGCTTTCCAGAAAGCGCGCTCTTCTGCCCGGTATACTTCAGACGCCAAAGACGGCGCAACCGCATTGCCGGCATACTCATGCTTCAACTTTGTTTTCCGCGCATATCCGACGAGCTCATCCGGATATTTCTTCGCCCAGCCCTTGGCAAGACGCTGGTTTGCATTCTGGTAGCTGATTACGAAACGCGCTTCCGGGTCAAGCTGCAGAATTCGGCAAAGCCCCGGACCGAACGCATCGAAATTCCATGTCCCGTCCGGACGCTGATATTTAAGCCGATTGAAGCGCTGAACTCCGTAAAGATGGAGTCCCATCGCGGCACACTTGCGGATAATCGACTCGCTTGCCGGATCCGGCACCATTTCACACTCCATCATCGTATATGGAGGGAAGGTCTTTCCATTCGTCTCGATTCCCGGCAATAGTCCACGATACACTATCTTCGCATTGGGAGATTCCGGTTCTGCCGCCAATTTCGATGCCGGGAAAGCGCCGCCGCCGTGTTCCATGAAGTCGCGGTACTTGGCATACTCTTCAGGCGAAGACATCTGTTTCACGATATCGCTGTGGCGAGCCCACGGAACCATATCCGCTCCGCCATGTTCGTATGCCGGAAGCCATGCGGAATCATCAAAACCCAATTCCTTCCAACCTTCACTCAATACGCCTGACGCTTTTGTCTCTTTTGCGGATGAATGAAAATAATATGTGGTTCCGTCCGTATATTCAACCCCTCCATGCACAATTGCACCGAACGACACCTTCTTCAATGTACGGAAGCGATCGAACGCGACCACGTTTCGTCCATCAACAAGTTTATTCCCGATTTCAGCACCGACGGCGCGGATCATTCCGCCGAGCTTCATATTTTCCTTAAGAGGCTTAAATTCAATCTTCTTACCGTTGACCCAAAACCCACGGTTGTTCTCCATTATGGAATGGAGCCAAGCGCGCCTGACTTTTTTCGTCACATCGAAAACGATACGGAAATACGCATTGGTGGGCGGGTTGGATTTAGGCTCTGTCCAAATCCAACGCGCCTCGGTAAACCTGTACGGATCAGGAGCACGCGTAAGCGCCCCCCCATCCGCACGGACAACACATAAACAAGAGGTAAACAGTGCAATCAGCGAAACTGCAATATCCTTTGTTTTCATCTTATGTTGTTTCCACGAGTATTAACGGATAATAACCGCAGTACCGAACGGGCGGTATTTGAGCTTCACCTCATTTCCGTCAACCTTAACCGACCAACGCTTTGCCATATCTTCATCCTTCACCGTAATGGAGCCGGTAATATCTTCTGCTGATTTGATTACCGTCCATTCGCGAGTACCCGTCATGGATTTAGCGGCAAGCGGATTTTCGATTTCAAGTTCGGTGTCTGCACCGAATCCGAAAGAAAGGTCTGAAACCGCAGAACCATTGGTGATATCCGCAACATTAATCGTCAACTTGTTTTCAATGATCAGTTTACCCGTTCCAGCAACGAGCGGGACCCCTTCCACGGCAGTGACAGTATTTGTTACTCCATTGAGATGAAGCGTACCGCCTGCAAACTTCACACGACGGAATTTGCCTATCTTGCTGTTTTCATCCGTTCCCGGATAGAACACGTCTTCCCCAGGAAGCGCCCAAGTAAAGAGAGAGCCGTCACCCGGATCTTCAAGCACCACGAAATTCTCATGGTTGGTAGTGCCGCGTCCAAGCGGATCCCAACGAAGACCCATTCCTTTCCACTCTGCAACACTGCCGCTCATACCACCTTCAGTCTTAAGCATATTATTGGAATGATATTGGCTGTGATTTCCGATACGAAAACGATGAGCACCGGGAGTTACCTCGATCGTAGCGTTTCCAAGTGTTCTTGCACTGGTTGTTGGTTGATGACTGAACAGCTGCTTACCATCAATATGCAAAGTTGTGACATTGGCGACACAACTCACGAAAGTCCACATAACATTTGTAGCCTCCCGATTCCACATATATCCGGTGTATGTCGTGCAATGACCTTTAATTGTCTGATTCTCAACATCCCAATCAGGTCTGAAAGTTGTCCAGTATGTTTTCAGTTCCGAATTCATGAGATAAGGCGACATTACCACTCCATTTGTATACGCAATCTCTGCGTTTTTTGCCGCATTTCTACTTTTATTTGCATCATCAAAGTATTCAACGCCCTCAATAAGGCCGGCAAACACCGACTGCTGAGGAGGAAAAACCTTCAGTACGCCTTGACGAAGGTCAAGCACTTCGGCACCGATTGATGAATCATAATCTACCGTTCCCGAACCTGTCTTGATGAACGTCTTCCATTTGCCGTAGCCACCTGAAACAACACAATCTTTTGTGTTTGTAAATGTAATATCAGGCAACGCATAATTCTTGTTGGCAAAGTTGATTAAGCAATCCGTCAGCTGCAGAGTAGACGTCAGAGGCAAAGCTCCATTCTCCGGAACCATAAGACATACGTTATTACAATTTACATTACCCTCAAATGAATTTTCTCCGTTTGCAATCCAAACCTGATTTGTAGGAGGAATGTCTGATGTATTCGATATATCGATTTCGCCCTGTCCGGTTATGGGTCCCAAAAAACCAAGACCGCCTCCGTTACTGATTGTTGCCTTTAGAATCTGTGCGACATCCACACCGCCATGAAAACTGCACCTGTTAGTAACAGGAACATCTACCGCAGTCGAATATGTACCGGGGGTAAGGTAACTAGTTGTATTCCAAATGACATCCCATTCCATTCGCCCCGACCATGTGTTACCATTCATACGGCACCCTGGATTGACGACAATCGTCCCTGCATTACCATTTATACGCGTAAGATTGTTAACTCCCTGAAAAGAAAAAAGAGCATTATTTGTCAAGACAACACGTCCCAAGTCCGTATTGTTAACTCTAGAAAAAACAACATATGGACTTTTCGACGTCCCTCCTGAAACTATGAAGTCATGTCCATTGAAAGTAATCCATCCACCGTTCGCATATGAAGCCATATTGTAATACCAATATGTCTTAGTAATGGAATTTGCATAAGTATCTCCTTCAAGGACCAAATTACTCCCCCATGTTGAACTGCCGTAGGAAGTGATGTCTCCACTGACCAGCAATGCACCGTTACCGTCCACACCATATCCTGATACGTGTATCGATTTTCCACCATATTTCGGTTGCTCTGAGCACTTCGCCTCCAATGTCGCACCGTCCGAAACATACACCTTACCGACATCTTCCGCCTTTGATGTTTTTGACAGTTTGCCTAATCCTTTTGAGTCGACAACTCTCCATGTACCTTCCTTGACGTAGATATCACCTGCATAAGCCGTCAAATCCACGTTCATGACAAGGGCACCCCGACCGTATTTCTCCACACTCTTTAGCGTATTGTCTATAAGTGATGAAAGTTCCGCACCTACCACGTCATTTGTCTTACCTTCCGGAACCGTGATTTTCAGCACCGTATCTTCAATCTCGTACGATGAACCGTTCTCATAAACGGTTGGTTCAGCCGAAACCGGTAGGAATCCTGAAAACACCATTGCGCAACACAGCAAACACCCCGTTGCAGAACTGCGCTTTTTAACACTTATTAGTTCATTTTTTTTTTGTTTCATGATTTCCTCCTTTAGAGTTTCGTGAAGATTAGAAAGTCTCGCCTCGCACGTACCTAGACCCGATAGTAACATCCGATGCGAAAGCACCGTCTTTGAGATAGCCCAAAACCGATTCCGATACGATGCGCCCCCAGTCGATCGGATCCGCCTCTAAGCGCGTGAACGGAACATTAAACGTCAATCCGCTTCCGTTGGTCTTGTTTACCAGCGTGACTATGTTCAGTTCATCGGGGATGCGTATTCCGGCGCCAAGAAGAGCCACAAGCGCGCCGGAAGTCAAATAATCATCGGTAAAGAACATAGACCGGATATGCCGATCCCTGATCTCCGACACCCGCTCTGAAATGAAATCCAATGCCGTTTTCGAAATCTGTGCACCTGCGGCTCCGCGCGGCAACTCAATATGCCAGTCATCCACTCCAATGCCGGCAGCTTTCAAAGCTTCTACGGTCGCCCTTTGTTTCCACGCGCTGACAACCGTAACCCGATCGATATTCTTCTCCAGGCAGTGCGACACAAACGAAGAAATGGCGGTATCCTTCCGGAAACGAACCACGCCTATGCACGATCGGGGAAGATCGCCGGAACTGGTCGTACAGCATATAAAGGGAATGTTGTGCGATGACAGCCAATTTGAGATATCCGGCTTGTCATGCAGCTGCACCACGAGATCCGTCTGCTGATGCAGCATGATGTCCAGAAGGGAAAAGTCATACTTTCCGTCCTCCCCCCTTAGGACAGGTGCCGTAAGCGCAAGATATCCGTTTGAAATAAGATTATTTCTGAGCACAGCCGACATCGTATTGTCGGCCGTGTTGCCACCATCTGGCGGCACGACAATCAACACCTTGCCTTTCCAGTGCGGATGATCAGGTGCACATACCACGCTACCGACTGCCGGACGAGGACTTATCAGCCCTTCTTCACGGATTCGGTTCACCGCCTGAACGGCTATTCCCATGCTTACTCCGAGAATGTCGGCAAGATCGCGCACCGGCGGTAGAATGTCACCGGGGCGATAGTACCCGGTGTCAATAGCCGTGCGAAGACCATCAGCAATCTGCAGCGCCAGATTCCCGCGCTGCGACCGATCTACCGAAAACCTCGGCTTCTTGAATTCTCGTTTCTGCATTTGGTCGTAAATTATATAACAAGTATAACAAGTAAGTCAACTAATCAAAAATAAATTTCGAAAACTGGGCATCTCCAACGCTGTTTTCTCGTTGCCTTGGCATTCGCCAGCCTTTCAACGCACCAATTTGGCGTTTGATGGCAATGTGCAGAATTCGGGCGGGGCGACCACCGCAATCTCTGCATTGGGGAAGCGGAAGGCCGATTCAGCGGCAGCTCCGAAAAGCATAACCGACTCGACATTTGCCGGAACATCCGCACATCCGGGTGCTATCTTTATGCGATAGCCATCATCTAAATAAGGGAGCGTTGCACGGAGCGGCCATGTATCATCGCGGAACACAAACGGCATGC
>JAFXEA010000230.1 GCA_017521065.1 Kiritimatiellia bacterium
AAAGCATATATGTGGATGATAAATGTTCAAGCATGTCATTTGCAGGTGGAACGCTTCAATTTGGATCCAGTTCCCAATATGGATATCTTGTGTTGTGTCGTCAGATGCCGGATGTGTTGGAGGTGAAAAATGGAAAAGGTCTGTTGCTTGCGCATGGAGGACTAGTGTGTAAGGCAGGCACGTCTGGCAGCCGTTTTGCGATGGATGGCATTTTGACCACTAAAGCTTCGTCTGCGGCGAGGAGAGTCGTTTTGTCATTAGGGGATAACAACTCGACATTGAGGGTTTATTCCAAAATTGTGAGCGAAAACAATAATCCACTGTTCATTGGCGGTACGAACAAAATTGCGACGGCATGGCATACCGGCAACAGGGTGGAATTGGCAGGTGACTGCTCGGACTTTTCAAAAGAGATTCGTCTTTGGACCAAAGGGATGGATACATCTGAATTGTCGGGTTCGCCTGAATTGACGCTTGCCGTTGGTGGCACTGTATTGCCGGGGAAGGTGACAGTCAGCATAAACGGAGCTCTTGAACCTTTGGAGGGAGAAGTTGTGGTAGTGGACTCTGTGGAATTTAAGGGCAATAACTGGCTCAACTGCTCGCGAAGTGCTGATAAAACCGTTCTTGGAAAGATTTCTGTGACGAATGTTCTCAATGTGTCAGGAGGTCCGGTAAAGGTCGTGCCAGCACGTGCTCCGCTTCACGATGGTAGCTTTGTGGTACTTGAATTTCCTTCAACGAGTGATGTTGATGCAAATGATTTTGTCCTGCTGGAAGATTATAGGACTGAGTTCTGCACTTTGATGTTAAAGGAAGATGGGACGCATAAATCTTTGATTTTGAAATATGAAGGGTTGCCAGAACCCATTGATTATGTTTATCAGACTGTTTCTTTGGCTACACTTGGCGTTTCTGAATCATGGAGTGATACAACTTCACAGGCGGGAAGCGGGAAGCATTACGCATTATCTTCTGAAGGTATGACGGATGAATATGCATCGGCGACGATCTGTATGCCGGACGACGTGTTTTTGTATAAATTTCCGGGTGAATCACTTATGATTGATTCTGGCTGCAGTTTGAAGTTTGTTACTGAGACGACGGAAGACGTTGTGTTTTCATGCAAGAGATTGGATCTTATGGATGGTTCGGAGATTAAGGGCGGAAGCCAGATACCAATCGAATTGGATGGTGGAGTGATCAACGTAAGCGGGGCGGTTCAGATCGGAACCGCATCCGGAAGGAACATTACGATAAGATCCCGATTGTCAGGTATGGGACGATTGTGGTTGTGCGGATATGAAAATGGTTCATATCCCAATTCCGCGTATTATCTTGATGGAAACAATTCGGCGTTTCGTGGCACGATAGATATGACGATGTTGAGAAATGTGAAAACGACATTTGACGAGAACTTTTCGAGACTTTATGTGAACGCGTCGAATCAGTTGGGGGGTAATCTGTCTGAGTTGAACAGGAAGGCACTTTTGCTGAATGACTATGCGCTGATGAATATTACCGCAAGTTTCATGCTGGAGGAATCCTCTAACAGAGGAATTATGGTCGAAAAAGGTGCGCAGATATATGTCGGTGAGGACAAGCAAGGCAACAAGAGGACGTTCACGATGGAGACACCGCTTTCTCTCAATGGTGAACTTCGTAAGATTGGCGCCGGTACGCTTTTCGTGAAGGGTATTTCCGCTGGCTTTGGGAAGGATGGTTTGTCTGAGAGTCCGGTTGAGGGGAAGAACATCTTTTCTGTTCGTAGTGGCACTTTGGCGGTTGGGTCTGCCGATGCGATCAACGGCGTTGCCGTCAAGTTTGAAAGCGGAACAAGGCTTGAACTGCGTCCTAATTTCGGTGATCCCGATTTCATGCGTTATGGAATCAGGAACGACAAGACATCGGTTCCGTTCTCTCTGGGAGAGGGCGTTTCCTCGCTCCCGTTTTCCATAGGGGTGGCAAACGGAAAGCCAGAAAGTGGTGTGCCGTTTCGATTGGGGCTTTTCACCGTCCAGAATGAAGCCACGGCGCTTGATCTTGTTCGTAAAGTTGTACAGGGGATCTCATATCCGGTCGCAGGATTCAAATGCAAGTCGGTTTTGGAGATTATTGATGAGGAGTTGGATACGGTGACGTTTGCACTTGATTATACGCCTATCGGGTTCTGCCTGTCGATAAGATAAAGCATGAGGATTTGTGACATGAAGAATTGCATTATGGGAGTTGCCGTTTTTGCGGCGATGTCAATGTCGGCGGTGGAGCTGAATCTTGAGCGTACGTGCATAATCCGCGCAAGGCGGGAGAACGCGCAGCAGAAGGCGGCGGCGGACGATCTGTCCAAGCATCTGGAGCTGATAACTGGCGTGAAGCCGCATGAGGGGAGGCTTGAAAACTCGACGGCCGTTTTTTCGTTTGTGCGCCCCGCCGGTGAACCTAAAAAGCGCTTCACTTCATTTGCAAGAAGAGAAGGCGACACGATCCGTTTCTGGGGTGATGACTTTGTCACTCGCGGCAAGCCGCAGTACGGGAGCGCATTTGCCGTGGCTGAATTCCTCGAGAGATATCTTGGCGTTCGCTGGGTTACTCCGGGTGACGACGGCATAGTGTTTACAAGACAGAAGTCGTGCGATGTTCCTGCGGACTGGAAATGGGAACGTGACTATCCATTCTATGTTTCGATGATGCGCAATATAGATACTCAGTGGGGCAAGAGGATGAAATATACGGTGCGGCGTCCTTTCCCGTATCGTCATGCGTTCGGGAAATGGCCGGCGCGTTTCATGAAGACGCACCCGGAATATTTTGGGCTAAATCCGTACGGTCAGCGTGGTGTCGAAGGTGGCAAGGCTCGCTTTACGAAGCTCTGTCTTTCCAATAATGCCTGTATAGACCAGATCATTGCCGACTGGATGAGTAGTGGCACGAATGTGTTTCTGAACATCTGTCCGAATGATGGAACTCTCGGCTTTTGCCGATGCGAAAAGTGTCTTGCCCTTGACGAAAGGCGTCCTGGGGAAAGCTTTTTCGCAAATCTCACGGACCGCTATCTCAATTTCTGGAACCGAGTTGCAGCTCGTGCCCGCACTGTGCGTCCGGATGTGAAGGTGGTCACATACATATACAGCTACTACCGCCATGCGCCACGTCGAGAGAGGATACTTCATCCGGACAACATGCTTTTCGGTATCGTTCCAAGCGGATTGGATGATTACAGGGCAGATCTTGATGGATGGAAGAAGGCGGGGCTCAAAAGCGGTACATTCTTCATCCGACCGAACTTCACCGCATACAAAGGGAAACTACCTCGCGGTTACGAACGGGAACTGCACGAGATATACCATTACTATCTGAAAGAGGGCTCCTTTGGGTTCGATTATGACGGACGCTATGCGCCTGAAATGGCGTTTGAATATTATGTCTTGATGCGTCAGCTTGACAAGTCGGAATATCCGTTTGAGCGGATTGAAGACGAGTATTGTTCACAGTATGGGAATTGTTCCGCAACGGCAAAGGCCTATTTTAAGCGCATCCGTGAACGAGGAGAGAAGGGGCGCGTCGAGTTGAAGGTCGCAATGCGCAAGGGCGGCAATGATGTGTTGGATGACTCGATGCTGGGGCGCTTCATTGTGGATTCCCATTCCGAAAGGGAACTCAAGGATGACCTTGCGTTGCTGGAAGGCGCAGATGCGTCTGGGCTGGCTCCAGCCGAGAGGAAACGCTGGGAGTCACTTGTGGCGGAAGCCCGTGGATATCTGGAGGCCTATGCCGCAGCTGTAGAAAGGAAGAGCAATCCGCTGAAGCTGAAGGAGGCAGGATGGTGTACGAGTTTTGATCTGCCGAGTCTGCAGGGGTGGCGCATGCGTGATCTAGAGGGCGGATGTACGTTTGAAGCGGCATCTTTTGACCGCTATTCGGTGAAGTTCAGGACTCGCGCGGAGAAGTCCATTGCGCTCTGGAGAAAGGATGTTCCCGTGACCCCTGATGCAAAATATACTCTTTCGTTTGACGCAAGAACCCCAAAAGATGCGGGAACTGTCGGCTTTCGGGTGGCTTCAGGCGGTAAGACGATCGCATCGAGGTATTTTCATGGGAAGTCTGACATCTGGCGCAGGCACAGTATGGATTTCATTGTTCCAAGTCAGACCGACAGCGTCGCGCTCTATTTTGTTGTGGACGAGGGCGTGGAAAACCTTACGGTATATCTTGATCATGTTGTGTTCCAGAAAGTGGATGTCACAGACAACCGGGCAGAGATCGACGCAGGAACTTTTGATCTTGTCGTCTACGGGAGTTCCCCGGCGGCAATTTCTGCTGCGATTCAGGCAAAACGTATGGGCAAGAACGCAATAATCGTTTCGCCAGAGTCTCGTATCGGAGGCTTGACGACTGGAGGACTTGGACAGACTGATATCGGTAACAAGGCGGCTTTCGGTGGTATCGCCCTTGAGTTCTATAAGGCAATTGCTTCATACTATTCAAGCAGGTCGAATTGGAGGTGGCAGGATCCTGCATCGTATTTCCCTGATGGACAGTGCGCTGGGACGAAGGATAAGGGCTCAATGTGGACGTTTGAGCCGTCTGCGGCCCTTGCTGTCTTAGAAGGATGGGAAAAGCGCGATGCCCTGGATATCCGTCGTGGTGAAAGGCTTGACCGCAAGAGCGGCGTGAAGAAGATAGATGAGCGCATAGTGTCTATAAGGACACTTTCTGGGCAGGTCTATCGCGGCAAGATGTTTGTCGATGCAACATATGA
Source organism: Kiritimatiellia bacterium (assembly GCA_017521065.1). Lineage (GTDB taxonomy): Bacteria > Verrucomicrobiota > Kiritimatiellia > RFP12 > UBA1067 > UBA1731. Next base: position 4,760 of record JAFXEA010000230.1, read on the forward strand.
AGGCGATTTGATGGCGGCGGCAGGTGTGTCATACATGGTCGGTCGTGAGGCGAATTCGGTGTATGGAGAGACGATTAACGGCATCCAGTCGAATGGGCTTGGTTCAACGCATCACAATTTCCATGAGGGGGTGTCCGCCTATGTCATTGAAGGCAATTCGAAATCAGGGTTACTGTCAGGAATTGAGCGGTTCAATCCGTCCGAGCGTGATGGGGATGGAGATAGGCGTGTACAGGCGTATTGTTTCCGTATGTGCCTGACCGATGTGTCTGAGAACCGCATCCCATTCAAGAAGCCGGAAAGCTATAACGAGCGCGATTACGAACTGCTTTTCCGTGAATACGCGGCTCTTGAAGCGAATCCAGATGTCATTGTCAGAGGTTGTCTTACCGGAAGGAATCGCATTCCGTTCATCATGTCCCGTATGCCAAACGGAAAGACGGATTCGAACAACCGCACAGGATTCTCCAGCGACTTCATTGGACGGAATTGGGCATGGCCGGAGGCGTCGTATGAGGAACGAGACAGAATATTCAAGGCGCATCTCGACTATCAGCGAGGATTGATGTGGACGCTTGCCAACCATCCAAGAATCCCCTCTGATATACGAGAATTCTTTTCGAAATGGGGAACATGCCGCGATGAATTTCTCGATGGAGCGGGCGATGGATGGCAAACTCAGCTGTATGTACGCGAGGCAAGGCGTATGATCGGTGAGACTGTCATGACCGAACACCATTGCAGAGGGGTTGTTGTCGCTTCGCGCCCGGTGGCGATGGGGGCGTATACGATGGACTCACATCATGTAAGACGCTGCGCCACTGCTGACGGTGTCGTCCGAAATGAAGGCAATATCGAGGTTTCGCGCAATAAGGACGGTAGTAGATTTCCTCCCTATCCTATAGATTACGGTGCCGTGATTCCTAGACGTGAAGAATGTTCCAATTTGTTTGTTCCTGTATGTATGTCAGCTTCACACATAGCATTTGGTTCAATCCGTATGGAACCAGTGTTCTTTGCCCTTGGACAGGTGGCGGGTACGGCAGCGGCGTTGGCAGTGGAATGCGGTGTGCCAGTGCAGGATATTCCGTACGGCAAACTCGTTGAACGTCTGCAGACCGATGGACAGGTCTTGTCACTACCTTGAGAGAAGATAGTGTATTATTCTTTCTGTGAATTGCTTTCTAGGGGAAAGAAGATAAAAAGGCTTCAAAAGGGATGTTAAGAATAGGACAGGACGGCAAATTGCCGCCCCGTTTCACTAACCCTAAAATCGTCAGTTGAGCCTTGTTTGATGAGATGATTCTGTGGAATAATTGGGGTGGGACCCTGAAAAGAGTGGTAATTTCGCTTGTGATTCTGGTGATTTTGCAAAATAGCGTTATTTGGGAGGTTTATAAG
>JAFXEA010000231.1 GCA_017521065.1 Kiritimatiellia bacterium
CAATATGACGCTTTCCCGTACCGTCATCACGTCCCTCACGACGCTCTTCGCGGTGCTCGCGCTCTTCTGCTTCGGCGACGGTTCCATCTTCGACTTCGCGCTTACGATGTTCATCGGTATCCTTGCGGGTACGTATTCGTCGCTGTTCATCGCCTTGCCTGTCATGATCTGGTGGTATCGCGGCAAGCGTCCTCAGTTCGATAAGGAGCAGAGTCAGCAGCAGGCGTAATCCCATACGGGCATTGACCCTAATTACCCCTTTCGTCATGTGGCACGTAAAGTGTGTGAAACAGACGCGAGGGGTATTGCTTTTCTGAGACTAGAGCGTAGAGTTAACATGAAAAACGCAAAGAATATTTCGGCGCATCCGTTTAGCGATTGGTGCGGTCCGGAAGAGGTGTTCGGGACGCAGGTTTCGTCTTTGGCGACGCGTCTCGGACGCATCGGGGTCAAGTCTGTGACGCTCGGTCTTTCCGGCGGGTTGGATTCAACCTTGTGTCTGCTTGTTGCAGTAGAGGCGTTCAAGACCATGAAGTTGCCCAAAAGCGGAATCAAAGTGTACACGATGCCTGGATTCGGTACGACCAAACGCACGAAGGGTAACGCAGAGCTTCTTTGTGAGGGGTTGGGTCTCAACCTTGAAACCATCGACATTACAAAGGCATGCATTCAGCATTTCAAGGATATCGGACACGACCCTCAGAACCATGACGTTACGTACGAGAACGTGCAGGCGCGCATGCGGACGATGGTTCTGATGAACAAGGCGAACCAGACGGGCGGCATAGTTCTTGGAACGGGCGACATGAGTGAGATTGCCCTTGGATGGAGCACCTACAACGGCGACCACATGAGCATGTTCGGGGTGAATGCTGGAGTCCCTAAGACTGTTGTGCGCGATGTATGCCGCTGGTGGGCGGAAGGGATGCGCAGGAAGGGACGCAAGGCAAAGCTTGCGGCTGATGCTGTGCTTGACATCCTCGACACGCCTGTAAGCCCGGAGCTTCTGCCAGCGAAGGATGGGGAAATCATCCAGAAGACGGAAGACCGGATAGGTCCGTATGAGCTGCATGATTTCTTCATTTGGCGTACAGTGGTCTGCGGCGAGCGGAGAAGGGCAATCCGTGTGGCGGCGAAACGCGCCTTCAAGGATGTGTATTCCGATGGTGAGATTGACCGTTGGCTTGAAGTCTTCTGCCGACGTCTTGTGACCCAATCCTTCAAACGGAACTGTGCACCGGATGGCATCAAGGTGTTTCCCGCATATTTCGGTCCGGAAGACTGGCATATACCGTCGGATACGAAGTACGAAGGCGATATCGTTCAACCCAAAAAGAAGCGGTAATAATCATGTTGAAAAAAGCATTTGTGAACGGAGAGGAAATCCCCCAGGAAGCGGTGCAGCACGAGTTCGACCGTCTGGCGCGTCTCTACCTTGAAAACGGAATGTCTGCCGATGAACTGAAGCAGAATGTCGAAAAGCTGCTCGGTCAGGCGCAGGAGCAGGCTATCGGGGCGAAACTTCTTCTGCTTCGGGCAAAGGATCTCGGAATCACCCCTGATGAACTTGTCTCCAAGACCTGCGCCGGAACTCCCGACCCGGAAGAGGCCGAGATGGAGGATTTCTACAAGGCGAACAGGGATGCGTTCGGCGATGCCGAATTCGTTCAGGTCCAGACCAAGGTCCGCGATTTCCTGCGCCATGCGGCACGAGGAAAGGTGCTGTCTGCCTTTATCGAGGAACTTCGTGCGGCTGCCAAGGTCGAATACAAGGATGCCTGATACATTGCGGTAGCTCATGGTCTGGACGGCATTGGATTTCGAGACGACCGGCACGGTGAAGGGGTGGCCCAACGAACCGTGGCAGCTGGGTCTTGTAAAGATTGAGGATGGGGTCGTTCTCCCGGAGACCAGATGGGAAACGCTTCTGCATGTTGGGGACAGACCCTTCTCCCCCCGTGCAGTAGGTCGCTATGCAGAACTGCGCGAAGAGCTGGCCGCAGCACCGGGATTTTCGGAGCTTTGGTCTGACATCTCAGCGCGGCTTTGCGGTACGCCGCTGATTGCGCACAACTGTTCGACGGAACGGACGGTGCTTACGAAGATGGCGCCGATGACGCAGTTCGGTCCATGGATTGATACGCTTGTGTATGCGCGGGCGAGGTATCCCGGTCTGCCGTCGTATGCACTTGGGGATCTTGTCGAGACGTTCGGATTGTCGGATGAGCTCGAACGGCTCTGTCCGGGACGTGACTGGCACGATGCGCTTTACGATGCCTGCGCCTGCGCCGTGCTTGCCGTCCGTTTCATGTCCGAGGGTATCGTGTGACGACTGCGTGATGATATGCTTTAATCCGTACATGACATTTCAGAAAGAAATGCAGCAAGTTTGCTGTGAAACTAAAATCAGGAAAGAAAGATGCTCATGCAAAACAAAATAAAGAATGTTTTTGAGGTTCTGTTGTCCTCTTTGACGGTTGTGGCGCTGTCGGCCATGGCTGCTGACCCGATAGCGATTGAGACCAAAAATTCGTCAATGGTGATTGACGTTCACGGAGGAGCATGGCGTCTGGTCCACTACGGGGCGAAGATTCCGGCGGCAGACGCTGCGGCGCTTGCATGGAACTCTGGATTGAGCGACAATTCCGTGGGAACCCGTCAGGCAGCGGCATATTCCGTGTATGGCGCAAAAACGCTGAATCATGGCGTGAACAAATATGGCGGACTTGCTGTGCAGCATGCCAGCGGTTCGCTCTCGACCGATCCTGTAGCCGTGAAGTCGGAGACGGTTCTGGATGCCGAGGGGGTACATCATGTGGTACTACACTCGAAATGCAGGATGCATCCTTTCATGATCGTACAGCATTTCCGTGCGATGCGCGATTGCGACGTTATCGAAACCTGGGTGGAGCTGCGCCATGAGGAGGCATCTTCGGTGAAGCTTTCGCGCATGGATTCGCTTGCGCTGTGCCTTCCGCTCGTCGCCAACGAGTTTCACGTCCAGGCGATTACCGGACAGTGGGCCGCCGAGAACCAGATGACAGAAACTGCACTTGCGAAGGGAAGCACAATAACGTTGGGTTCGCGTTCCGGTGTGCGTGATGCATGGGAGAACAACGCTTCGTTCATGCTTTCCGTCGGCGAGCGAGCCACCGAGACCTCTGGTCGCGTAATCGGATGCTGTCTCGCCTGGAGCGGCGCATGGGCGATGTCCATCCATCGCGACCATTGCGATTTCGTCGAGCTTCGCGCAGGTTCCGACACGTCGTCCGGCGCGTACGTGCTTGAGCCGAACCGCACGCTTGTCCTTCCCAAGTGCATGCTTACGTATTCCACTTCCGGCAAGGGGCAGATCTCCCGCAATATGCACCGCTGGGCGCGCCGCTGGCAACTTCCCGCCGGACGCAATATCCGTCCTGTCCTGCTGAACAGCTGGGAGGGCAGCTACTTCTCATTCACAGAGAAGGTGCTTCATGACATGATGGATGGTGTCAAGGAGATGGGCGGCGAACTGTTCGTGCTGGACGACGGCTGGTTCGGCACCGGCAAGTATGCGCGCAACGAGGTCAATTGCGACAAGGTAGGGCTTGGCGACTGGGTGGTCAATCCGGAAAAACTGCCAAACGGCTTGACGGGTCTTGACGCGGAGGCCCGCAAACGCGGGCTCAAGTTCGGCTTTTGGGTCGAACCGGAAATGATCAACACCAACAGCTGGCTTTATGAAGCCCATCCCGAATGGGTGCTGCGTGAGCCGGACCGTCCCGTGTATTGCGGTCGCGGCGGCAGCCAGACGGTGCTGGACTACACTAATCCAGCGGTGCGCGATCACATCTTTAACAGGCTTGATGCGCTTTACCGGGATATCCCCGACCTTGCCTACATAAAGTGGGATGCCAACGCAGAGATCATGAATGTCGGTTCCGCCTATCTTCCGCGCGATAGGCAGGCGAATCTATGGTTTGACTACACCACGGGGCTTTACGAGCTGTTGGCGCGTCTGCGCGGCAAGTATCCGCAGGTCGACATTCAGGCGTGTTCGTCTGGCGGCGGGCGTCTGGACTACGGCTTTCTCCGCTATGCCGACGAGTGCTGGACCTCTGACGATTCCGATGCCCGCGAACGCGTGTTCATCCAATGGGGTGCGTCCCAGTTCTATCCCGCCTGCGTGCTTGGCGCCCATGTGACAAAGACGCCGAACCACCAGACCGGACGCACAGTGCCGCTCAAGTTCCGATTCGATGTCGCCATGTCCGGAAGATTTGGTTTCGAGCTTCATCCGAAGGATCTATCCGAAAAGGAATTCACCTTTGCCAAGAAGTGTGTCGCGGCATACAAGGACATTCGTGATGTGGTGCAGCAGGGTGATCTTTACCGTCTGGCATCGCCTTACGGGCGCACCTTTGCGTCTCTCATGTATGTGGGCGAAGACCGCCGCCGTGCAGTCGTGTTCGCATGGAGCTTGGCTCGCGGCACGCATCAGGACTATCCCGCCCCGTTCAGGCTGCAGGGGCTCGATCCTGATGGCAGATACAGCATCACGGAAATAAACCTGTGGGAGAAATCCCTCAAGCATTCGTTTGTGGACGGCAAGACTGTTTGCGGTGCGGCGCTTGCCGATGCCGGTCTCGGCATCCGTCTGCGCGGCGACTATGATTCGGCCGTGTTCATCCTAGATCTGGTCGATTGACGATGTCTGGTTGCCGTCGAGAATGATTGACGGAAATAAGATGGCTATGTGTTGACTTTTTTAGTCGATGGAGTGCAAGGGAAATTCTGGTAGGCGACGTCCTTTTGTGATTTTACGGTTGAGGACTCCACCAGTTTTGGCGTATATCCGCTTGCGGATTTCGGCTTTAAGAGTTTCTATCTGCTCCAGAGTCAGCTCTTTCGCCGGAGCCCCGACTGTTGCCATGGACGATATGAGCGCAATTGCAAAAATGGTTCTTTTCATTTCTTGGTTCCTTTCGTCTATTCCTGTATGTGTTCGGCTTTACGGTCAAAGATGGGTGCACCGTTCTCTTTCAGCTTGTTGATCGCCGCTCCGTAGAACGCTTCGGCATCAGGACTCTCTTCGTTGACAAGCTTCATGTATTCGCGCCGGTAGAGCTGATACATGTTTGCGGCGCGGTTGTGCTGGTTTTCGACCTCCTGCAATGCGCGGGCAGGGGACATCCCCTCCACCTTGACATAATGGCGCATCATTTCCTTCAGCAGTTCTATCTCTTTCTTTTGGGCAATATCGGCTTCGGTATCGCCCTCCGCCTCAGTAAGATAATTGTTCATTGCACGCTCAAAATCCTTTTCCATCATAGGTGGCAAAGGAGGCATGGGCGGTATCGGCATCGTTCGGGGTCGTGTTGCGATGAGCGAGAGTTGCGCCTCTGTCGAACTCTTCAGATTAAGCGATCTGTACGGTCCGATCTGAAAGCGGTTTGTCTGCGCAAAGACGTCATCGACCGATTTGTACGAATGGAAGCCCGGTTTAAGCCTGACCATCCTTATTGCATCGGCAATGGTCTTCGGCCTGTTGGTAATCACACCATTCGGCAGGACTATCATTTCCGCCGTATTGGACGGAACCTGCACCTCTGGCAGTTTTACGGTTGATATGGACGGCTTCACTTCTTTGACCTGTTTTTTCCGGGGTGTCTTCACCTCGGCATCAACAGCGTAATCCCCATCATGAAGCAGAAGCAGAGCGAACGCAACCGTAATTAGAACCGCCAATCCAGAGACAACTACCCTGCGATTCCATAAAACCGGCACTCTGCGCGGTCTGACGTCCAAAGAAGCACCTTCGGCGATGGAGGTCGCGGTTATGCCTCTTTCATTAAGCAGCTTGAACAAGGCTGTGCGGGATTCGGCATCAAACGCCTCGTTGACCATCTGCCCAGCCTTGTTTCTATATGCAACAGTATAGGTCATTGATTATTTCGTCCCTTATATCGCGAATGCCCGCCCGATTTCTCGGACGGGCACTTCATTCACTCGCTTAAAGGAAGTGAATTACGCACGACGGCGGCGGAGTGCGAGACCCGCAAGGCCGACGAGCATGAGAAGATCGGAGGTCGGTTCCGGAACGGAAGCAACCCAAGCATCCTTGCCGGAAGCTGCAACCTTATCATTGACAGTGAAGGCCACCGAACCGAGAGCCGTCGCGGACAGACCAGAAGACGCAACTGCGGACGAGGTGTAGGTGTAATCCTTCGTTCCATCGTTATAGTTGATCACGATGTAGTATTGACGACCAGCATCAGAACCATCTTCAGCAAGAAGAGCACCGCCTGCGATTACTGAATTGTAATCGTATGCATTCTGCAGGGTTCCTGAGCCAGTACCCAATTTTCCCCTATTCGCAGCAGGCGTATTTGCAGTTGTGCGGGTGTCAACAAGGACATCAGCTTCACCGCCAACACCTACAATGTAGAGCGATACGCTCTGAGAACCGAGCTTCGTGCCACCAAATGTGACAGCACTCGTAGTACCCCACTTGATAACAGCTGCCTGCGAAGCCACCGCCATAGCGACAACTGCAACAGCAATCATAATTTTCTTCATTTTCGTTTTCCTTTTTTTTTTTATTTGGCCGACACACTATGTGTCGCACAAAATTCCTTAGGGAGCCGCAAACGTAAGCGTTGTACCATTGCCAACGGCGTAATACCAAAAGCCTGATCCAACCTGAATGTCAGTTGCGGACGGGACAAAATCTGCGTCCATCCAAGTATCGGTGTAGTCAATCGCACCCTCATTCCAACTAGGCTGATTTACATAGTAATAGGTGACGATGATATCGACGAGGATGTAATTCTTCATGAGGTTGTTAACAACAATTCATTTATTGTCCTTAATCACCGCTATGAAAAGGAAAGAAAATGCGGTGTAACGACGAGAGCAGGCCGCAGGCTTGTTGAAAAGGCGATGTACTGGGTTGTGTCGGGAAGGGAGCCTTGGGAGGATGGTGGAGCTTTAAGGGGATATCAGTTTCCGGACAGAATACTTCGGTTTATGAGGAGGGTCGATCCAGAGAATCGAGCGGCGGAAAGAGAGATTCTTTTGGAGAAGATGCATTCGTCTGTAAAGGAAAAGGGAAATGCCTCGAGACGGACATACTTTCTTGAAAATGTAGTAACGCGCTTTGCGGAGCGAGTTGGGATGAGCCGGCAGCGGGTGATGGCGAGGTTTCTTGATGACGGGGTGGTCGGCTGGCTCATGCGAAGCGTCGACAATGTAAAGGCGATTCAAGGTCGTGAGGCTGAGGCTCTTCTTCGAGGGCGCGTTTCAGATGCGGTCAGAGC
>JAFXEA010000232.1 GCA_017521065.1 Kiritimatiellia bacterium
CAAGTTCACGCGCAGTTTCCTCATGCGTTGTATTATATCACAAATCCCCAAACTCGGAGCGCGGCAAATCCGCCGCGCGCAAGACATTCTCAATTGGGGATAGAGAAAATGCTATTCTCTATCGTCACTTGCCGACAAAAAAGCCCTGCTTGGACATGCGCGCCCATTTGGCATACATAGACATATAATGCTTCTTGATGTAGCGTTGTATGCCGACTTGCTCTTTTCTGGAGAGATCGCCCCTTCGTTTCATTACGGAACTTCCATCGGCCTTGACGAAGAACTTTGCAGACGAGTCCTCCGACATCTCCTCATCCCCCGCATGGACATGCATGGCCTCGACTATGCAATGCGAAGTGAAATAGAGGTAATGATTGAAGACCTTATAGTCAGAATACTTGGGCATATCACGCAGCGAGGAATTCCATGTTCTCTGTCAGGTTGCGGACGGCAATCGCTTCCTCGATTTCGTCCATGCTCGATTCAAGCACCTTGAACTTGCCCGACACGACAACGACATTCCCAGAATTGAGATTGACAATCTTGTAGCCCAGCTCATGCCTCGATACGGCAAATCCGTCGACAACCATATCCGCCGCATCGGCAATGGCCTTGGCTTTTTTCTTAGGCATAAGACACCTCCACCTTCTTAACTGACTTAAGAAACCTTTTGGGGTCTATCATTAGATTTCGAAGCACAGGGCGCAAATCAATATAATCCTCTTCCGCGCCAGCGCCATAATCGGCCTCAACCTCCATATAGCCGTCATGCCATTTCGTAACACGCAAATACCGGCGCAAACTGTAGGGCGCAGCGAAACGAATGGACTTCCCGCCATATGAAAATATGGTGTAGTCCGCCTTGCTGCTCAACCGAGCTACGCTATCCGTTTTCGCTTTCATCTGCATGTATTTTACCATAATTTCGTGGTCGCGTGTTAAGCAGAAGAACCACGAGCGCGCAAATCTGCCGCGACGACCCGCGCAAATGACTTTCGCGTATTCTTCTACAATGCTCTGATAGGTATCAAGGCCGTGTTGGCGTCAAGCGCACCAAGAGACGTGGAAACGAGCACTACGGCACCCATGGCATTGATATCTGGCGTCGCTTTGCGGAACACATTCATGTTGCGGTTTATGTCCTTTGCCTTGACGGATGACGCGCGCTTGATTTCGACAGGATAGAGTCTTCCGCCATCTTCAATCAAAAGGTCGATTTCATGCTTCTCGGCATCCCTGAAGAACCAGAACTTTGCGTCGCTCCCGCTGTACCAATGGCTCTTCATAATCTCCATTACAACATAAGTTTCCAGCAATGCACCGCTCAAAGGCGAATCTATTGCGGCCTTCGCGGTCGTGATGCCGAGAAGGTGCGAACATAGCCCCGTGTCCGTAAAATAGAGCTTGGGGGTTTTGACGGCGCGCTTTATGAGATTGCCGTAATAGGGATGCAGTATGTACACGACCCCGGATGTTTCAAGCATTGAAAGCCAAGTGCGAGCAGTCGGGACGCTAATCGCGGCGTCACGCGCAAGGTCTGCATAATTGAGCAACTGTCCAGTCCTCGCGGCGCACACCCGCATAAAAGTCTGGAATTGTGCGATGTTGGCCACAGCGACCATCTCGCGGATGTCCCGTTCAATGTATGTTTCTATGTACGAGGAGAAATAGCGCCGGACATTTATATTCGGCACGGCATGGCATTCGGGATATCCGCCTTTGACGACAGCCTCATACACCGTATGAATATCCCAACCACCCGCATTGCCAAACCGATTGACGTCAAGCGACGGCAAGAACGGAGCAGAAAGTGGCCGTCCCTCTATCTCTGCCTTGGAAAGCCCCGCGAGCCGCAGAATTCCAACTCGCCCAGCAAGGCTCTCTTTCGCACCCTTCATCATCTTGAACTGCTGCGATCCGGTCATAAGATACTGCCCACGAGCATCCGATGCATCCAACCGCATCTTCAAGGCGCTGAACAGTTCCGGAGCAGATTGGATTTCGTCGATGACGAGTGGCGCCGGATGCAGATCCAAAAACAATTTCGGATCGTTTCGCGCCTGCACAAGAAACGCTTCATCGTCGAGCGACACTGTTTCGTATCCACCGAGTTTTGCCGCCAAGCGCTTCAACAGCCATGTCTTGCCAACTTGACGCGGCCCGCATACAGCCATTGCGCGAAATGTCGTAGCGACTTCTTCCGCCGTTTTGATGATATGCCTTTCAAATTCCATGATGTTCGCCTCTTAAATTGGAAGTTGGCGCATATCATATCAGATAATCGTAAAATCGTCAATCGGATAATCGTAAAATCATATCTCTGAAATTCATAAAATCGTCGTCCTGACGACATCCGCGCAAACAGGCCTTTTACAACGGTTTCGAGGGGCCTGTCCCCAGCTCTTTCGTTAGAATCAGGATGCCTATGGCGCGATCGACAGTTCGTTTTTCAGATCCTCGCCCCTAAGGAAGAGGACGCGAGGGAATATCGGCGCTCCGCTCTGCGCGGCACCATCCTGCGCCGTCATGACAGGGGAGAACGGATACACGCAGGCCAGCCGCTGCGAGCAGCCCGCGAACGCGTTGGACGCGACAAGCACCGAAGTCGCCTCGTGGAGGACAATATCCGTGAGATTCGTCGCACCGGCAAAGGCGCAGTTTCCGATGCGTCGAACGCGTCCCTCGAAGCTGACGACGCGCAGGTCTGTCGAGTTCTCGAACGCCCGCGCGGGAACATAGCGCACGCTCGAGTCGATGTCGAGGCGGCGGATGCTCGCGAGCGAGCAGAGCGAGACGCTACCAGACGGAACGGCATTTGTCGCGAAAGCACGCGCGACACCCTCCCCAGTCTTAACAAGAATGGGGCTAGCCACCTCTCCCCCCGCCACAGGAAGCTC
>JAFXEA010000233.1 GCA_017521065.1 Kiritimatiellia bacterium
ACGCACTGTTATGTTCATCGACACTCCCTGCCCGCCTTATGGCGCGGCAAGTGTAGTATCTCAAAAATCGGCCTGTTTGTCAATAGGGGGCGGAAACTCAATACGAAATTGGACCTTGCTCAACTATCTGAAATCGCCGTGGGCGTTTACCTGAAACCATCGAGACTATTCTCAAAGGCCCAATCAATCAGCGTGTTTTCCAAAGACAGATGTAAAATACCTCTGGCTAGAGGCACTAATGACGCAACATCCGCTTGATTGTATTCGAGTAACTCGGACAAGGTCTTCTTGGAATGTGTCTCGGAATATTCGTTCCAGAGTCGTATAGCGTCTTTCCCGTCCGTACACCCTACTTCCTTGCGTACAAAACCGAAACTCTTTTCAACCATCTTCAAACCGCCACGATACCCATAATGGGCGGCCTCGTTCATAAGGTCGATCTGCGCCGGCACTGCAGTCAATCCAAAAGTCTTGCATACAATTGGAGTGTCAAATCGCTTCCCGTTGAAACTTACCAATATCTTGGCCGCAGCCCACTCAGACAGAAACTCCGGTAGATTATGCCCGCGCCAAAACGAACAGGTCCGACCATTCCGCAATGTGGAAATACAGGTGATGTTCGATGCCGCCATCGTGCCATCCGTCTCTATGTCGTAGAAAAGCACGTCATTCCAATAATCCCACAACGCCCTCACACGGTGCCCCGATGGCAAATGACTGATTTCCCAATCGACGAGACCATGCGCACGAGCCATCTGCCATTCTTCATACGACGTCCGGATGCGTTGGGCATGGCTGGCGGAAAAATAACGTTCCGCCTCTGCCGCCAGCTGTGCGCAAGTCATCACGCCAGCGCGGCGAAGGCGTATTTCGGCCTCCGGCGAAACGCCCTGCAACATGCAAAGCGACTGATCAAGAATCGTCATTGTGCACTTCACTTCCTGATAACTCATCCGGATTCTCCCGGATCAACTCCAACCCGCATTTCCTCACAATCGTCCGGTCGGTCGCGCCATACGAAAGAACCGTAAAACCTTGCGCATTCTTCTCGTCAAATATCACCAACATCGCAAGCCCAGGTGCATTCCTCCGAATGTAGTCGAGCGTCTTCTCGCGCGTCCGCGCATTGACGCTTCCCACAAAAACATTCGGCTTCGGCTCTATGAACCAACGCCGCAACAAGCCCCTTGCGGCAGGCGGGATGTCGTTTGCGATGATAGCCGTCATTTTGTAGAAACGAGTTTTTCGATGTCAAGAGGCATTCGAGCGAGTATATGTTCACGCTCGATGTAGAATTTCAGCCGCGTGATCACGGCCTCTTCTTTCGCGCCGGGATCAATGCCGAGAGTTTCGAACGCGGCTGGTAGTGTGGTGACGGGCTTGTAGATGTCGGCGATGTCGTAGACGAACGGAAGGACGCCCGCCGTGTGGATAAATCCCAATTGCGGCAGGTAGCCCATCGATGTCACAACGGCGGTCGTCAGCGCATACAGCGCTGCATTGGCGGCCGACACGGCGCGGTTGATGCCATCCGCCAGATCCCAGTTGGACGCGTCGTAGTTGCGCCCCTTCCATGAAACGCCGAATTTGAGCCCCATCTCCTGGTAGAGCCGTTTCACGCGCCGCCCCTCGAAGCCACGCAGTTCCTTCACGGAATACTTCGAGACATCAACGTCGGAGAACCGCATCGAGAACATCCGCCGCGCCACGGCGTCCCGCGTCCGCGAGGAACTTGCCAGTTCGGCCTGAAGCCGTGCCCGCTCGTTGTCGTGCGAGGTAGCGGCGCCAGTCGCGAAGAAGTGCATTCCCTCCGCGCCGACCCAGCAGACAGGCGTGTCGCAGACGGCGCACGCCTTCATGGCGGCGTGCGTGACGGTAGTCCCCGGACCGAGCATCAGTGCGGAGAGCGAGGCAACGGGAATTCGCATCACCGTCCGGTCCGCTCCGATCCACTTCACGGACGAGTCGTCCACCTCGATCCGTCCGTGCTCAAGGTAAAGCGGCGTCCACCGCTCCCTCACGGGCGGAATGGTCTCCAGCGGCGGCTTTTCGAAAATCGGCACCGTCTATTCCTCCGATCCTCCTCCTTGATCCCTGCGGATGCCCCGCGCATGGAACTCGCGCTTCGCAAACGAAACGGGGACGTCGAGGACGGTTTCGTCCGTTTCGCCCGGCAGGGCTTCGATGACGGAAAACGCAGCGGCCGTCGTTTCCACAACGGTTTTTCCCGCTCGCTCCGCCGAGCGGCGCCAACGATCGGCAAGCGCTGCGTGAGCGGCCTCGTCAGACTCGAAAACGCCTGCGAAGACAGGTTCGGTGGGAATGCAACTCTTGCGTCCGAGCCAGACACCCCAGACCGGATTCTCCAGCGCCGCCGCCATTTCGGCGACGAGCGCGTCGTCGCCGGACAGCACGGCGCCGAAAACGGAGTCAGAGAGATAGTCGCGGTGCGTCAAATCGGTTCCACGGGGCTTTCCGTCGGCCGTTGTCGGGATCATCCGCTTCTGCCACGGATCGTCTTTGTCGTAGCGTGCGCCAACCGTATGGTAGTCCGTCATGCGGTCTCCGCGTTTGAACCCGACGACCTCAAACGACAGCCGCGCCGCGCGGGCGAGCCAGTCGCGGTCGCGCGCCTCGTCGTTCTTGTCGACGCCGCAGGCGGCCGCGAGAAGGCCGGTGAGTCCGCTCCGCGTGGGCGCGTCGAGCGTCCCGCGATCACCGAACTTGCTCGACGCCCCCCAGCTCTGCAACGGGGCTCGCAGATAGAGTGCGAGATGCTTCATGGGCGGACTCCTTAAGTTATGTCGTTAGTGAGCTGTTCAACAAGTTTACCTATCGGCAAGGCATTGATATCATCCGCCCCAATCTTCTTGGGATCAAGTTTGCACAAAACATCGGCCTCGATTCCGAAGGTTTCCTCCATCATTTTCCATTCGTTTTCAAGCCTCCCAACGGACGACACAATATAACCACCGCCCTTCTCGGATTTGACGGGATTCTCAAATGCATTAGCAAGGGAGAGAGGTTGGCCGTTGCGCTTGACCGCAAGGACATATGATGGAGGCGTAGGGCCGGCCATAGAATTCTTTCTGGCTTGTGGAATGGCCCGAATCGCCGCCTTGATAAACGTCTCTAGTATGATTTTCTTCTGAGCCGAATCGAAAAGATTGCAGTTGTTGTTCTTCTGCTCGGGATCAAGCAAGTCGAGGTTGATACCAATATAGCGGTAATAGCAAGCAGAGTTATATTCAACATCTCCCAGATGTCCGGCTCCCGCATCGTCAGAATCGTCCGAGCGCTTCTTCTCGTCATCCACGGCACTGAAGAAATCAAGTTCGCTACGGACAGCATGCGTCGACAGGGCGTGGCTGAACATCGCGGCACCTTCGACGGTCTGGGACGGGTCGCCGGCCACCATCCGCCCAAACAGTGCGATATCGGCCGCATCAGACACCTTTTCACCGAAACGCTCGAGAATTGAACTCTTCGTGGGCTTGCAATCATTATTCTTTGCAGAAGCTTTGAACTCCTCAGATTTAGTGGCCTTTTCGAGTCGCTTGGACAGGTCATCCATCAGGCTTTTGTATTTCTTTTCAGCATCTTCTTTCTCTTTCTTGTCCTCAGAATTACGCTTTACGACGACGCCGGAAAGGGAGGCGCCTTTATCAAAGGTATTGAGGACTTCTTGCAGCATCTTAGGAGCGAAAAGGTTAAGTTTTTCGACCAATCCCCATTTCGATTCATCCGTTCCCATCATATCAAACAGAAGGGCTTTCATTTCGTCGGATGTGGAGATGCCTTCGACAGCAAGCCCCGTTTTGATCAACGGACGAATGACATTTTTTAGAGATTCTGGAGAAAAGAAGAAGAGTGTTCTCACCCAACCTTCGTGTTGCCCATCTTTACCAAGAACAGAAAGAACGATTTCTCTCACTTGTGAAGTAAGGCTTTCACCCGCGCCGAGGTCTTTTGCAGCCGCCTCAATTGCAGACCCAAGAATCCTACTCCGGCTGGCACCGAAAATGTGGGGCATCATTTCATGGGCCAGTTCACGTGTGGGCCTTTTCCAGCATTGGCTGGAGACGCGGGCACGTTCGACGCCGCCGAACATCGCGGACTTCGGCGCACCAAATCTGTCACGATTTAGGCAGGTAGGCGGGAAGGATTGTAGGATATGCAGTTCGATGAGGTTCATGGTTGGTTCCTTTCGTTTGGATGTTAGAGGTTGACAGGTTGAAGCATGAGAAGCCCGAAGCCAAAACCCTTGGCCGGGCCGATTCCGGCGTCGAACGCCTTGCGAAACGCAATTTCGTCATGAACAAGAATCGTTCCTGAGGCGTCAGCCGAATAAATCACACCTTTGTTTTGAGCGCCCTTGGAGAAGTGAATTCGTTTAGGGGGCTTTGTTTCAAGATCAAGAATCTTGTTCCCTTCTTCTACTATTCGTCGAATCTCACATCCGGCATCTGAGAACTTTCGTAGAAACCAGTTTTGAACATCATCCTTCCCTAAAAGAGCAAAGCGACGATGCTTCGCTTCCCCACGCTCAAGATCGTAAGTCTTACATCTTCGCGCAGGATTCGCTCGAAGGCGAAACCGATAGGCTCCGTGCGAAAGAAAGGCAGGAGAAAGCTCGGTAGTTCGCCATTGCATGTTGCAATTGCTGATGGGAATACGTTCGGAAAGCAGTAAGATGCGAACCGCTCCGTTTGAAACATCAGAACGGAAAAGAAAGTCCCTAGTTGCGTTCGGATCATGCGGCAATGTTTCCCAGATTCGCTTGTGCATTTGATACGGATCGACAAGCCCCAACTTGAACGCTTTTTCTCCGCATACTTCAGCCTGACTAAGAAATGTCTTCATTCGCCACGCTCCTTATCTTCTACTTTGGCTACATCATCTGAACACGGATAACCGAAAAACTGCTGGCTCCATCGACAGCGAATATCGTCGTGACTGTCTCCCTCCCAATGAGACAGATCCCATAAAAGCCCTCGTAAATTGACTTTCGTACCAGTATTTTCCGCAACCTTCCCAATGCTGGCAACCATTTCACAAAGTAAAACAGTATCACAACATGAAAGAAGGCGTCTAAACCGCGGCTCAAAGGACTTAAGTTTCCTATCGCCACTTTCTCCTGTTTCCTTACCTTTTGCTAGAATACGCATCGTCGTCCCGAAATTGTATTCCCACCATGGTTTGTCACTACAATCCAAATCTCTAGGAACAAGGATAGCAGCCAAGCCCCCAACTGTACACCAGACGGCGCGAACAGATGGGATGGTAAGCTTGTCACTGTAGGGAAACAAATGCTCCCATGCTCGATCTTGCATTGTTTTGCTCAAACCGCAACGCAGTTCAGCAAGATAAGCTCTGTCTGAGCCTTTGTTCTCGCGTACCGCGCGTCTGATCCTTGCAATCAGTTCCGCAAACCGTTCTTTCTCTTCGTTCATGGATTCTCCTATGATGTTAAGGGTTGGATGAAGACGAATCGGGGTTTGACTTCTGGGTCAGTTCGCGAACAGCCCTGTCGAAGTCGCTTTCATACTGAAGCATTTCGCGACGGCGGTATTCGCGGAATTCGGCGACCGCCCTGCGGCACGCCTCTTCGTGGGAGACGGAACCCTTGCCAGACAGCAGTTCCCTGCCGGAAAACGTCAGCATCCCGTCGAGCTTGTCCACCCACTCCTGCATCCGCATCGGCTTCTGCTCCAGTGCCTGAAGTTCGGCGAAATCGAGAAACTGCGACACAAGGAGCCGCAGATATTCAAGTTCCTTGCCGTTCAGATAGTTCTTGGCAATCTTGACGTCATCCTCCGTAATGTAGGTGCCGTCAAAGTTCGTCATGCCCACCATCGGCTTGTTGGCATCCACGCGTTCGTGAATCAGTTCCGCCGCAGTATGCTTATGGGCGGCGTAGTGGAGTTTGTTTTGAACCGTTGCGAAGAATGTCCGCGTTATGTCATTCGTGCGGTCATAGTCGATGCTCGTCGCGAAGATGTCCGTTACTTTTTGGTAGAAATTCCGTTCGCTCATCCGTATGTCGCGAATACGCTGGAGAAGTTCGCGAAAATACCTGCTGCGGTTCCCCTTGAGCCGGTCGTCGTCGAGCGTAAAACCCTTCACTGCGAATTCGTGCAGATGCCGAATGGCCCACTGGCGGAATCGAACGGCAACCTCGCTTCGGATTCTCATGCCAATTGCAAGGATCATATCAAGGTTATAATGCGAAATCTGCCGCTTAACCGACCTATTCCCCTCGGTTCGAACTAACAAATATTTTTTGTGAGTTGCTTCACGCACCAACTCGCCATCGTCATAAATCTGCTGAATGTGATGGCTCACGTCTTGCTGGCTAGCTTGGAACAATGTCTGCAACTGCTCTGCTGTCAGCCAAACATCTTCGCCCTCGAATCGAACGGTGACATTTGAAATGCCGTTGTCGTCCTGATAGATCAGGAATGATTGGTTGTTTTCGTTCTTTGCGTTAGACATAGTCGTCTCCTTCGGGTTCTTCGGAATCTGTGCTTCCGTCCGCTTTATCCTTCTTCCTGTCTGGAACCCACAGTTTCGCGAATCCCTGCGCGAACGCCTCCATCTGCCGCGCGGTCACGGCGGGACAGGCGCGGCGGTAGGCCTCCTCGGCCGCCTTGTGGGTGGCTTCCTTCCAATCGTCCATGTACGTTTCCGATTCAACGCACATGACGATTTTCTGGTTCTCGGGCTGCGCGAGAATGTCCCAGTAAGCAGATTCGGAGATATCGGTCGGCCTGTAAATCTCCTTTTTGTCCTCTTTAACTTTCGACATTTTCATTGATTCAGAATAGGAAATAGCAGCCGAAATCAAATGATTGCATTGTGTTTCAGCGATTTTAATCGCGGTTCGGTATCGCTGAATGCTTGAATCTTCCAGCCATTCAATGGACAATCTGGCAAACCATTCGACAACCCCTATCTCTTTTGCTTGGCTAGTGCAAAGTCCCCCCATCCAAAGAACGAACTCTTTTTCATCAGGTAAGGACTCTATATTTCGAAGAGCCAAAGCGGATTTTGAGCCATTGTTTCCATTGATCGCGAGTATACTTGCTAAATCACGCCAGGGTAATCTGGTTAAATCGGATGAAACATAGTCGGGTGGATCGTCCCCATTTGACTTTACTGTTGCCATTGGTTCGCGCCATCCATATGACCTTTTATCTGGGTTTTTCTTGTCCGGATTCAAAGTTGGATAGATGACACCCTCCCCCATGATGACCTCTTCAGAGCCCTGAAAAAGTTTCACTATCCGGGACAAGGGAACAAGATGTCCAAGATATGACCGTGGAGTGTCCAACATCTTTGCCCTGGAAATTGTGTTGGATTCCCAAATCGGAGAGCCTAATGGAATTTTGGCGGAATCAAGGATGTCTTTGCAAAGAAGATTGAGCCAAATTGATTCACTAAGGTTGCTCCCTATCAGAATTGAAAAGAGCATGTCTTTCTCGCGACAAGGCGCTGCCAAAGCGTTATTAGGTTTCCCTTTCTCGTTGTTTGTGGGAGACAACATACCTTCCCATCGGCACTGTGAGAATCGTCCTCCCGCTGAAAAGGATTGAAACACCAGAAAACCTATGATTCGTTCCGAATCAGACATACCACGAACACAGTCGGTTGCCCCATGGTCAAATAACGTACTATTGTTCCCAGAAGCTCTGGCAAGACATAGTTTACTGACATCAGAATTGAAATGTTCCGATGTTCCTGTGCCAGCATCTTTTGAAGTTTTGACATCGTCCGGCTGTAAAAAGGCATGTGGACCGTAGAGGAAGAAGCGGTGGTGCCATTTCCGTAGATAGTCTGCAGAGATAGGTCCGACATCGGATTTGGCGGCCTTCCAGGCGTCTTCGTCCTTGAGGCGATCCGGTCCGAGTGCGGCCTGGGCAATGCAGAGGAGAAGACGGAACACCGCCACGCGTTCGTAGGGATTGAGGGCGAGGTCGGCAATCGCGCCGTCCGTGTCGGCGAAAATCTCGCCGAGCGAGACGGCCCGGTTCGACCCATCCTTCATCAGTACGGGAATCCAGGCTTCGTCAATGAGATTGTAGGAGTTTTCGTCGTTCATAGCTCACCAGTCTTCGTTGTCTTTGAAATAAAATTCCCCTTCCGGGTCGGGAATTTGATGGCGCTCCGCCGGAGCATTCGGAATGTTCGGCGCTTCCGGAACATCTGGGATTTCAGTAGGCTTCTGCGCTTCCGCATTCTCTGCGGAAGCACGATAGGCCCCGTAAAGCGGATGATAGCAATATCCGGCGCGGGTATCGGATCCGTCTATGGAAAGCGCACCAGACGCCGAATCCCATTTGCAGACTACAGGCATTTCTGATGGGAAGAAATGCTTCGCGAGCAGGTCATTCCCTTTTTTCTTTGCAGCGAGGAGCAAACCGTCCACAGGTACCTGTACGAGGTTCCGGTAGAGTTCCCGCGTAACCTTGAAATCGCGCTGGAAACGGGAAAGCATGACAGAGGTTCCGTCCAGCAGGACAGCCTGTCCCGTAGCCGTGTCAAGACTGCGAACGAGCAGCAGCGAGACGGACGGACGGCTGTTGTAACGGGTGCCGGCCGTTTCCTCGTCGTCGTTCCGGGTCGGCAGCGAATCGGCTGCACCCATGATGGCACATCGCCGCAGTTCATCGATTCGTTTCAGTATCGCGGCATGAAGCGACGCGTGTGGCTCGGTTTCCGGAACGACGTCGGAATACACCGCTTCGAGCAATCCGCGGATGTCGTCGGGGACTGTAATCGACTCGCGCTTCCGCAATTCCTCGAATGTGCGCAGGAGGACGTATGGCGCATAGACCCAGACGCCGCGACCGAAGACCGGATCCAGCTCCTTCGCCTTGGTCGGAAGAGCCGACAGATCATCCGGCGGCATCGAGGCGCAGACGACGGCCAGTTCGGGGTCTGCGACAGGGCGGCCGGTGCGCTCGTGCCGCCAGAGGCGGCCAAGGCGCTGCAGGAGCATGTCGGCGGGGGCGAGTTCGGAAAGCATCCAGTCCGCATCGATGTCCACGCTCTGTTCGACGATCTGCGTAGAAACGAGAATCGACCCGTGCGGGCGCGCGGGCGCGCGCCCCTCACGGTCTGGTTTGCCGAGTTTCGCCATCCACTCTTCTTCGAGCCGCTCGCGGTCGCGGGACGTGAACTTGGCATGGAGCAGGCCGACGGGAAACTCGCCGGAGACCATTTCGCTCTTCAACGTGCGGAACCACTCCTGGGCGGTTGCAACCGTATTGGCGATGCAGAGGACGTTGCATCCCGCGCGGGCCTTTTCGACGGCGGCGGCGATCGGAGACTGCGCCGCGGCGTCGATCCAGCGAAGGCGGACTGTCCGCGACGGCGGCGGATCCAATGGGCGGACGACCACTCCGCCGTCTGCGCGAATACCGGTCAGTAACGGATAACCATCCGCCTCGGGCGCACCATCGCCCAGCAATGACTTGCGGCGCATGGCGGTGAGCGTCGCGGAAAGGATGATCACCGTGCAACCCAAGTCGCGAAGACGCCGGACGAGTTCGTCGAGCAGCGTCCCAGTGTAGGCGTCGTAGCTGTGAACCTCGTCGAGGACGACGACCTTTCCGGCGAGCGCGAACGACCGGACAAACGAGTGCTTGACGTTGAGAACGGCCATGAGCGTCTGGTCGATCGTGCCGACCGCAAACGGGAAGAGCAATCCTCGCTTGGACGGGTTGAACCACGGCGGCGGCCGACGTGTAGCCGCCGACCCTTCGCCCCCTGTGTCGAATTCCTTGAGCCACGCTTGGCCGTGCGCGAGCTTGACGGGCGTCGGCGTCGCCGAGACGGCCTTGAGAAACTGTTCGACGCGCTCGTGGATACGGTCGCTCGTGAGCCGCGTCGGGAGGGCAAAATACAGCCCGGAATGGACACCTTTTTCGATTAGACGGTAGGCCGCGTAGAGGGCGGATTCCGTTTTGCCCATGCCCATCGGCGCTTCGAGAACATAGACGCCCGGACCATCGACTTCATCAAGAAACGCCTTTTGCGCCGGATAGGGATCGAAACCGAAAATGTCGCGAAACGACAGAGCGTACCGGAACGATGCCTTCGCGAAACCGCATCGCGCCAGCGCGAAAGACGCGCGCCGCCGCCCTTCGCTGGACGAAAGCGGTCGTTCGTCCGGCGGAAAGAATTTCTCGTCCGAGGCAATCCAGTCCGACACACATGTTATGCCAGCGAGAAGGTCCACATGCGCTTGAACGTTGGCGGCGGATGCGGGTGTCGTTCCAAATTCTTCGGACAGGGCGTTCACCAAGGCACTCCGCTCCCCCTGCCACTCGCCGTCCGCCGTGAACGGATAGGGGGGATCCGCCGCAAAACCGTGATGGGCCACGACGGCGCGGACCAGTGGATGGGATGAGCCGACTCCAAAGAGCTTCATCAGCGCCTTGGCGCCGACGGACGCGTGGTTCGTAACATAGCTTCCTTCCCAGCCCTTTGCGAAAGCCGGAGCCTTTTCCTTCAAAAGGTCCATGAAATACTTGCCCTCGAATCCCGGCGACACCTTGCCGACATCGTGGAGGGACACGAGAAACGGCGTTTCAGGCGGGAGCATTCCGCGGACAGAGTCTGGAAGCAACGCGAGCAATCCCTCCGTCACGTAGCCCGCATAGCGACAATGGTCGAAGACGGATGTTCCCGGAGAGCCATCGGGGCACGTTTTAGCCTTGCATTCCATGAAAGGGATGCAACCGCAAGGACCGCATTGCAGGGACGCCCTGACACCGGCCTTGCAATGGGCTTGCAAGGTTTGCCAAGCGCTCGTTGAGGAGCCGGATCTGCTATGGGCGTAGAGCATCGGTAAAACCGTCCTTTCAGAGGAGCGCTATTATCGCATTTTTTCGGCGGACTGTCTAGTGGGTTGTAGCCATATATTTTCATGTGGTATTCGCATTTTGACTTGATATGTTTTTTCACATATTCGAGAGCAAAGATTTTTGATATACTTTCCGTGTGCATACGAAATGAAAGGCATCTTGTAGATGAAATCACAATCAGAATTCGACATCGGTGCGCAGGTGCGCTCGTGGCGGAAGGCGCGCGGGCTTCTCCAGAAGGAACTCGCTACCAACGCAAACATGAACGTAACGCAGCTCTGGGCACTGGAGCACGGCAGATTCTCCCCTTCCATCAAAACCGCCGAACGCATCGCCAACGCGCTCGGCATTACGCTCATGGAACTGCTGTCGTCACCGGATGGACATGGTAACTCGCCTGATAAAGCAGACGGCGAAAAGAAACGCCTGCACACTCCCATCTGCGAGATCATGCCCGTTCTCAAATCTTCAGACGGGGTTCCCGGTATCGACACATCAACCCAAGAACGGCTTATTGCACAAATTGAGAAGGCACGGGAATTCGAATCAAAGCATTCCGCACTCACTCCAACGAACCTTCCGCTCTCGTCACAGGTTTCGACAAGCGAGGCCGGTGCCGAGCAACTCGCCTACGCGTTGCGCGCGCACCTTGACATCGGCTCGGCAATCGTCCACGACACAATCCCCTTGTTTGAATCATACGGCGTGCGCGTCCTTGACGCAGAGTTACCGGAGAAACCTGGCTCAATATCGTTCTACGACACCCGAAACAAAAACTTCACAGTCTTCATAGCCGAGCAATTTAAAAAGAAGCCATGGCGGCGCGACTTCCTGCTTCTTACCGAAATCGGCAGAGCGTTCCTTTTCACCCGACACGACCATCTGCCCTGCCACGAGACCGCAAGAAGCAGACGCTTCGCCCACCACTTCGCCGCCACGTTTCTTCAACCGGAGTCCGCCGTGCGCAATGCTGTGTACAGTCTCAACATCAAACCTGACGAATGGACTTACGAGCTTCTGCTGCGCATGAAAGAGCGCTTCGGCGTGTCGGCTCAATTCTTCGCGATACGGCTGAAAGAACTGGCACTCATCACCCGGCGCAAGGCAGATGAGTATATCAAACAGATCAAACAGCACTACAAATCTACCGCCAACGCCGAACCCATGGCAAAAAAGCGTAGTCCTGGCAGGGTACACGATCTTGCCGCGCTCTCGCCGACGATGCCGCTTGACCGCGATGTGGAGACGGCACTGCCGAGCACCACGAGGTTCTTTATGGTGGCGCCGTCGACATAGAGGAAGAGCGCAATGTTGTCTGCGGAGTTGCTCGTATAGTTGAAGATCAGAATGTGGCCACAGCCGTCGAACGTCCCCTTGAAAGGATTCGCAACCGTGCCAGCCATAGTAGTGACGCTGATGTCGGCTGCAAGCCTCACGATCTTGCCATCGTACGACTCCGTGCCATTGGTCACGCGGGTTGCGAATGCGTTCCAGTCTGCAGCGGAGCGGATGACGAGGTCAACAGGCCATCGGACTACATACGGCCTTCCCGCCTCGATCTCCGTGACGTCCGTGAAATCCAGCCTAAAAGTGCCACCAGCCAGACCCGAGGTTGCGTTGTCAAGTTTCTTGATGGTGGCTCCGGCCAGGGGCGAGGCGGCGATCTCGGCCGCGTTCATGCTGAATGGCAGGCACAGCGTATTGTACCTTCCGTCCGTGTAGAGAGTCCTTCCGGCCATTCGCACGTCCCCCGTGTGCCCGGCGTGACTGTCATCTTTGGCCGGAGTTGTCACGCATGATCCTTACATCTTTCGCCTGGCGAGGCGTTCGGCTAGCGAGGCGAGGAA
>JAFXEA010000234.1 GCA_017521065.1 Kiritimatiellia bacterium
ATACTTGACGTCAAGCGAAGGAATGCGGCGATCTTGAAAGAAGCTCTCGCCACCCCCTAAGCGGACAAATATAAAGATCGCGTAACCACGCGGACTTGCTCGTTCACCTGAAACGACCAAATTTCAACCGAGGAACGAACATGTCTTGCGAGGGGCGCGCTACGGCACACACCTGTGCCGGGCGTGTCTTTTGCACTCATGTTTTCCTCAGGGCTTTGGTCGGCCTCAGGTGAGAGCACGGGTGAAGGAGACACGCCCGCTCTCTTTGTCTCCATGGTTGATGTGGAGATAAGATGAAAAACCATAGTCTCTTTGGAATCCGAGCATTCGGATGCTTTTGCGCCGTGATGACGTTATGTACTGCGCGCGCGCAAAATACGTATCCGGCAGCGCCTGGTTCTTATTCCGGATGCCAGGTTCTGAAATATACGTCTACTCCTTTACCGAAGGCAAGAATGCAGACGTCTTCTGTCCCTGCCGGTACAGTGACGACATCGTCGGCAGGTCAGGAATCTGTTCAATCGTGGGTGGTCCGCTCGGCGACGGAAACAAACACGACGTATGCGGTGAAACTGACGACAAGTTCGTCCGGAGAAATGTCGATGTGCGCCTATACGCCGAACCGCGTTTTAGCGACACTGATGCCAGGAAAGAATTATTCTACGTTCGTGCAGGAAATGGCGGCGGAAGGGCTGAAGGTCGTTCGGGAACTGATGCGTGACCGAAATGGGAATCCCGTCTATATCATCGAAGCGGAAGACACCGAGACCGATCTTGTCGATCAGATGACAATGAGCATTGAATCGACCGGATCGTGCAGTCTTATCAGGCCTGATCATATTTATGAGGCCAATACCGTGCCTAATGATACGAATTATTCCAGTCAATGGGCCTTGGAAAAAATCGGTGCCCCCAAAGCGTGGGAAACGCGAACAGATGCCTCGTCTGTTCCCGTTGCCGTATTGGATACAGGCGTCAACTACAACCATTACGACCTCAACCGCAATCTCTGGATAAACAGCGGGGAAATTCTCGGAGACGGCATTGACAATGACGGGAACGGCATTGTTGATGATATTTACGGGGTATCCTGCATCGGCGGTAATCTATCCGGAAATCCGATGGACGATAACGGTCACGGATCTCACTGTGCGGGAATCATAGGAGCTGCCGGTAACAATCGCCAGTGGATTGCAGGAGTCGCCTGGAGAGCGTCAATTATGGCTCTTAAATTTTTAAATTCGGATGGTAAAGGCACGACAATCGATGCCATTACTTGTCTCTGTTATGCAGAGTCGAAGAACATTAAAATAGTCAATTGCAGTTTCGGTATCGATCAGTGGGACAATTTTCTTTACGAACAAATTCTGAAAATGTCTCAAAAAGGCGTTGTTTTTGCCTGTGCTGCGGGGAATGCCAAAAACGGCGAGGCACCTCGCGATAACGATGAATATCCGTTTTATCCCTGCAATTATCCGATTGAGACGATTGTCGGCGTTGCCGCGAGTGATACGGATGATTCGCTCGCCAATTTCAGTTATTACGGCGCGCAAAATGTGGATATCGCCGCGCCCGGCGTCAATATCTATTCAACGGTTTTAGGGACGTACGGTTTGGATTATAAGGATGGTACGTCAATGGCGACGCCGCATGTGGTCGGTGCATTGGCACTGCTTATGGCGCATTATCCGAACGAAACATCATCGGATATCATCAATCGCCTTTATGCCGCGGCGGAACCTGTCGATGCGCTGAAGGGTAAGGTGCGTACCGGGGCGCGCCTTTCGATGGCGGGATTCTTCGGTATTTCCGCGCCTGTTGAAATTTCCGTGACACAAGGGACTGTTGCGGATGCTGTTGTCATTTATTGGACGGCCGTGAAAAACGGAACGCATTATCGTGTATGGAGAGCGTCAGAAGAAGAGGGGTCGAAGACTCTTCTTTGTGATTGGCAGCAGGGACTGACGTTTGCCGATGAAACGGCAGAACCCGAAACAACTTACTGGTATTACATTCAAGCGGCATCTTCTGCCGACGGAGCGTCATCATCGACATATTCGATGGGAGTGTCTGGCTTCCGTCCTAAGGTGGATGCTTCACGTTTTACGGTCTCGTTCAATGCCAATGGAGGCCAGATGGATGTTACGAGCAAGGTTTACCATACCGGTGAAAAATATGCAGAACTTCCTGTTCCAGAATATTCGGGGAAAGTCTTTCTCGGTTGGTTTACCTCCGCCGAGGGCGGTACGCATTTAGATGCCGAAAGTTATGTGCGAAGTGGCGTTACAACACTTTATGCTCATTGGATCGACGAGTCATCGTTGCGTGTTGAAAATCTTTTTGCACGTCAACGTTATCCATGGAACGGATTGGTTGATGTCACTTTCAATCTTTTCGGTGTTCCCGCCGATGAAACGGCGAGCGTTTCGCTTGCGGCGAAAGAAGAAAACGGTGGAGATACCTTGACCCTCAGAACCTTTGTCGGCGCCGCGCCGACGAACCTTGTCAATGGTGTGCAGCACGTCATCTGGAATGCGACGGCCGACACGCAGGCGATTCTCTATACGAATATGATTCTTATGGCGACGGTCAAGATGGATGAAAAACCGCTTCTCCCGCCGGAAAATGTCGTGGCGGAGCGTGAAACAAGTCCGGATTCTGTGACTGTTACATGGAACGCGGCAGTCAATGCAACCTCTTATGAAATCTGGCGTGCAACGGTGCATGACCTAACGTCGGCCTCATTGCTGGAAACTGCCTCTGTTACATCCTTTACTGATAAGTCTGCCGTTCCCGGAGTCACATACTATTATTGGGTTCGATCGCTCAATGCGAAGAAAACGAGTGAGTACAGTGCTTCTACTGAGGGGATGCGCAAAAAAGTTATTAGTGAAGCTGTCATTTTAGGTCCCTCATCGGTTACGACGGGTGAAAGCGCCTCATTCACTTGTGCTGTAACGTATAATGATGGCAAGAGCGGTGATGTCACTCCCATATGGAGCATTTGGAGAGGAGCATTCTATGCTTCAATCAATTCAGCAGGTGTGTTGACGGCGCTTGATGTGGCAACATCGGTAAGCGTCACAATTGAGGCGAGCTATACATACAACGGCATAACGAAAACGGCGACAAAGGATGTGACTGTCAATACTAAATCCGTTACCGTATCTTTTGATGCCAACGGCGGTACGGTGTCGCCTGCGACAAAATCCTATACTGTTTACGGAACGTATAGTTCTCTTCCTACTCCAACTCGAATTGGCTACACATTCAATGGATGGTACACGGCGGCAAGCGGTGGGACAAAGATAACGGCATCATCCACAGTGTCAACTTCAATAACAACGCTTTATGCGCAGTGGAAGATTACCACGCATGATAAGGTTCAGCTTTGGAATGGCGGACCATATTGGGCGACGACGAATATTGGTGCGGAAAAGCCGGAAGATTATGGCTATTACTTCTGGTGGGGAGATACGGTTGGTTATAAGTGGGAGAATCAAAAGTGGGTGGCGAGTGATGGTTCGTCGTCGAATTTTTCGTTCAGCTCAAGCAATACACCAACCTACAATAAAGATGTTTCAACTTTGCAAAGAGAAGGCTGGATAACAGCGGAGAGTGTGCTTGCTCCAGAACATGATGTGGCGCATGTTCATTGGGGCGGCGATTGGCGGATGCCGACAGATAGTGATTTTGATCAACTTAAGAGCAATTGCGATTGGGTTTGGACAACGATGAACGGCGTGAACGGCTATGTTGTCCGTGGCAGAGGGGATTATTCGGCTAACAGTATCTTTCTCCCCTGTGCCGGTGACGGCTACGGGACTTCGCTCTGCAATGCCGGTTCGTACGGCTACTACTGGTCGTCCGTTCCGTGCTCGGGCCACAGCGGCTTCGCGTGGTGCCTCCGCTTCTATTCGGGCGGCCACCACACGTACGACTTCTTCCGCTACGCCGGGCTGTCTGTTCGCCCTGTTCAAGGGGTAAAATCAGTCACAATGACTTTTGACGCCAATGGAGGTGCGGTATCGCCAACAACAAAGGTTTATTCAATAAATGGAACGTATGGTTCACTTCCGACTCCGACTCGAAGCGGATACACATTCGATGGATGGTACACGGCGGCAAGCGGTGGGACAAAGATAACGGCATCATCCACAGTGTCAACTTCAATAACAATGCTTTATGCGCAGTGGAATCATGACAAGGTGCAACTTTGGGAGAATGGGCCATATTGGGCGACAGCGAATATTGGAGCCGATAAGCCGGAAGATTATGGTTATTACTTCTGGTGGGGTGACACGGTTGGATATAAGAGAGAGAATGACAATTGGGTGGCAGCAGACGAAACACTGTCGAACTTCTCATTCGAAAGCGGCAATGCTCCTACTTATAAGAAGGTTAATTCAACTTTACAAAATGAAGGATGGATTACGTCAGATGGCGTTCTTGCCCCTGAACATGATGCAGCGCATAAACATTGGGGCGGAGATTGGCGGATGCCGACTTCTAATGAGATGGAAGGTCTTCATAGTAAGTGTGATTGGATTTGGACAACGAAGAATGGTGTGGTGGGGTATGTCGTCAATGGTAAAGGTGATTTTTCATCTAACAGCATCTTCCTTCCTTGTGCAGGGTACGGTATTATAACTTCGATCTATTCGGCCAGTTCTTACAGTTACTATTGGTCGTCGTCGCCGAGTTCGGATTACTACAGTGCATGGTATCTCTACTTCGGTTCAGGTTTCCATTTCACAAACGGCGACGGCACGC
>JAFXEA010000235.1 GCA_017521065.1 Kiritimatiellia bacterium
ATCATACCATAACTATTGCCCGTTTGTCAATACCCTGCCTCCGCCGACGCGGCGGAAACGGCGAACGGCGCAGTAAAGCGCATGGTGTTGCTCGGTCTCACTGACGTGTATTATAGCATATTCGCTTGCCCTCCGTAGCCCGACAGGGCGAAGGAGGGTGGTCCGCGCAATCTGCCTTTCACAATCCCTTCTTTGCCGCGAGGACAAGGCGCTTGAGCTGGCAGACCATGTACATGGGAAGCGACAGGAGCGAATAGCGGCAGGTGCGGCCAAGGCTGTCGGCAACCTCGGCGTCGACGAGCAACGAAGGCTGGTCGATATTGAAGCGGACGGCAAAACCGCAGTGCTTTTCGTTCAAGAAGAAATTGAGCGACTTGAGACTCCCAGTCTTTCCGCCCTTTACCTCCACCGGCACGATATCAGATCCCGACTGGATGATGTAGTCCACTTCGGCGGAAGCCCCCCTCGCTTCGCGTATCCAGCAATATGCCGTCGGCGTCTCGTATTCCTTGCCGGAACAGAGCAGGTGCTGCCCCACAAACTGTTCGCATATTTCGCCCTTGTTCGCAAGCATGAAGTCTTTCTCGTCCAGGAAGTCGTCAAGCCTCAGCCCTACCGCGTGGCAGGCGAGCCCGACATCCAGGAAAAGAGGCTTGAACGAACTTGCGTCGGCCCCTGCGCCGACCGGGATGCCGTTCGCCGGCGTATGGCACACCCTGGACACAATTCGCGCAAGCGCAAGACGCGAAAAAGCCTTGGACATCTCGTTCGACTTCTCTTCCCGGTCGATATGCGAATATATCATCTTCTTCCCCAGCATCTGCGGCACCGCCAGAAACACCTTCTGCAGCAGCTCCGCATTGGCCCTCCTGCCGTACTTGGGGAAGTCGTCGTGGCAGGTGGTCAATATCGCGTCCTGCTCGCGCTCGGCCTCCTCAAGTCCGCCTTCCAGATACGCCTTGGCCGCCGCCGGCATGCCTCCGACCACCAAATACCGCCTGAACCAAAGCGATAGCTCATTGTGCAGCGCCTCCGGCACCTCTTCTCCGACCTGGTACTTCCCAAGCCACTCCACAAGCCCTTTCTTGCCTGCCGCATCGAGAAACTCCTCGAAGTCAAGCGGCGCAAGATACATGTACTCGATTCTTCCCACCGGCATCGGGAACGCTTTCTTGCCGTCCTGCGCCGCCGCATCAAGCATGAATTCCAGAAGCGACCCCGCCGCAACCACATGAAGCCCTGGCCGCTTTTCGTAAAAGTATCGCAGCGACTCGAACACATACGGCTCGGCGGCCTGCAGTTCATCGAGAAACAACAGCGTTTCGCCATCCTTGACCGGGATCGAAAACCTCGCTGCAATCAATTCACAGATGACCTCGGGGTTCTTCGAGGCAAACAGTTTGACGAGCGAAGGGTTCTCCTCAAAGTTGATTTCAACGAAGTGCACAAAAGAAGAACGTGCGAATTCGCGTACAAGATACGTCTTGCCAACCTGCCTTGCCCCTCGCAAGATCAGCGGATGCCGATTAGTCCTTTCCTTCCATTCCTCAAGCTTTTCTTCAAGTTTTCGCTTCATTCATACCCTCCTTCAGATTTATCTGCGCATATTATATCATATTTCACGGACAGATATCAAGGTTGCTTGACAATCATTCTTGACAACTATCAAGGTTGTTGCCAGCTTAATTACAACAAATTGTACGGTTAACGCGGAAACTGCGAACGGCGCAGTAGAGCGCATGGTGTTGCTCGGTCTCACGTCGCGTATTATACCATATCCGCCGCGATGAGATTATGGTGCGGACGAAATCAAACTGCCGCGGTGTCTACCCACGCACAAAGACAAGCTTATCTGTCATTCTTGGTTGCTGGCGGCGTCTTGCGCAACCCACTCGCCGTCGACCTTGCGGATGATGCGCAAACCGACATCCGAACTCTTGAGAAGCAGCTCGTCTGCCGACAGTGGCTCGACATGGAAGTGGTGATAGCCGCTCGCATCCGAGCGCACATCGACAATCTTGCCTCCCTCGCGTATCTGCACGTGAACAATGCCTTGCACGGATTTTGCGCCATACTGGCGGCCATTCCATTCCTTCCACATCTCAGAAGGCTTGACGACAAGACACAACGGATAGAAGACGAGCGACGCGACAACTAGAATCACTATGCACGCAGTATGGCTCCACCCGCAGGGCCCGCGGCCAGTTGCTTTTCTCAAAATCCACCACACGGACACGAAGCCATCCAAAGCCCGGAGCAGGAATGACAACAGCAAGACCGGCACGCCAAGAATCCACGCGTATGCCCATCCAAACGCCACTGCGCAAATATACGCAAAGCCATTGTCAAACGCCGGCCCTGCAAATACGGCGACGACCGTAATCGCCCATCCAAACAAACTGAGCCCGGCCATCGTAACAAGCAGACGACCAAGTGGCTTCACCAATGGAGACTTCACCCAGATCAGCAAGCAGAAGATCGTCGGGACGGAAAGCTCCAGCTCCGCCGTGACGAAATCGTGCAAGTCAACAGTCCCTAGAATATTCAACCTTGTTCTCCTCCTTATATGTCTACCTGGACATCTGAGCTGGGATCAAATTGCGTTGTAGGAGGCTTGGCAT
>JAFXEA010000236.1 GCA_017521065.1 Kiritimatiellia bacterium
CAGGAATTTCAGTATTGTTTAGCCGTGTAGAACATGTAGAACGTGCAGAATTTGCATTTGCGATTTGTGAACAATTTTCATTTGTGAACAATCCCGATATTCCACTCTGCGTCTCTGCGTCTCTGCGGGAAATTCTCTTTTTCCCCTGCTCGATGAATCGGTCAATTCCTTCCAGGATTGCATCCATCGCAATGGTGAGCGAATCATAGAACGGCATACCCTTCACGGCATACTTCTCGAGCCTCGCCTTCATCCCAGGGAAACCCAGCTTCAATATCACGCGCCAGTCGGGAACGGAGTGATCGAAGTCCTGCCACATCTTCCAGTCACCGGATGTATTTCCATCCTGCCATTCCTTGACCAGAGCGGGAGAAAGCATCCTTGCATTGACCTGCTCGGCGCGCTTGTCGCGGATCTTTCGGATCGGCATGTTGTTCCGGTCCCATATGGCGATCGCCGGGAACCAGTCAAGATGCGATACGTCAATCGACTGACGTTCCACCTGAAACGCAAAACATTTGGATTTCGTCACCCGCCATGCCTCACCATCGGCGGCACCCTTCGCTACAATGGCTGTGAGCTCTTTAAATATTCTATCGGAAGAAAGCCCGGTCGTCTTGTCCGTCACATCCTGACGGAACTTGCGTCGAAGATAAGTCGCGGTATCCGTGATGTTCTCCACATACGGATCCCACCAGTTTGTGTCGGTATAGCGACGCGGCTTCACTTGATCAGCGGCAGATATCCAGTACGGGAAGGACGATACCGCCGCAAGCATCCCAAACGAGAAGCTTCTGCGCGTCATCATCGCTGACGAACCTGTCATAAATTCATTCATTGTTTTACGCTCCTTCCAGCAATGCCGAATCAAGAAGAAATGGCACCACAGCAACATAGACGACGGTAATGACCTTCACAAGACCGTTGTGCTTTGGGTCTATCAGCTGACAAATGTATGAATCCCGGTTGATTTCCATTTCAGCATCCTGTCCAATTTAGGGTGTAAATACACCTATCTTTTGACAGCCGACATTGTACCACATGTTGACGCATCATAGCACGAAAAGGGCGAAACCGCCACAACCACCGACCCATATCCTCACACTAAAATCAACATTCACGGTTTGGTTCGGTTTCATCCATAACTTACTTCATGCTCGGCAGGACTATCCCACGAAGGATTACCTTCTGGCAGAGAAGGAACACAAGAGCCGTTGGGATGGAAACAAGCACAAAGCCCGCCATCACGCACCAGGGCTGTCCCGCCATCTCCTGGCTCATCTGGTACATCCACACGGCGATTGTCCACTGCGACTCCTTCTGGCAGACGAGGAACGCCCATTCCCACGAGTTGTACGCGGCAATGAAATGGTTCAATGCGTTCACCGCCAGAATCGGCGTGGTCATCGGAAGCGTTATCTTCGAAAATACAGTCCATTCTCCGGCACCATCGATTGCCGCCGCCTCATAGAGTTCACGCGGCAAGGCATCGAAGAACCCCTTGAGGATGAAGATACTCATGCCGCTTGCGACAGTCGGCAGAACAAGCGCGGCAAGCGTATTGAGAAGCCCCAGATCACGTATCAGCAGAAAGCCCGGTATCGCAGTCACCGCAGAAGGGAAAGCCATCGTGGCAAGCAGGAAAAGTATCACGCGTTCCGTTCCCTTCATCCTGAAACGCGAAAGCGCGTAAGCCGCAAGAGGATTGACTATCAGCGAAGCCACTACCGAAAACAGCACGAGCAGAACCGTATTCACAAAAGCGCGTCCGCGCATGAACAGGTACTGTCCCACAAGACGGTAGTTGTCGAGAGCGCCAAGAAAGAAATCCCGCCGTCCGTGTTCGATGAACTGTACAGCAAGAGCCTTGCGCAGATCGTCACGCAGCGTTTTGCCGTCGCCGTCAACCGAGACCGGAATTGTGCGGCATACGTAGTCTCCGCGTTCAACCATCCGCTTGCGGTAGAAATCCTTGAATCCGCACCAGAGATCGTACTGTGCATCTCCAACAGGTGGCTTCCAGTCTGCACGGGAGACAGGCAGGTGCGTTTCTGCCATGAAAGACGTAAGAAACGATCCTGTGAAAGGCTGTACGTCCCGCGGATCGTAGTTGCACACTGTCCGGTGGATATCCCATTCGGAAGTCGTGTTTCGGAAACGTTCAGCCGCCCCCTTCCATTCCGCATACAGCGTCCGGTTCGTGAGTGGATCTAAGATGGCATCGGAGAGACGGTCCACGCCTTCCTTATCCTGTGAGACAGACTGCCAAGTAGTCCAGTTATCCGGAGCCTCAGGAAACACATCCCGCGGGAACCTTGGGAAGCAAGCCGCAACAGACCGCATAAAGCGGTCGTTGCGATCCCATAGAGCGCGCAGCACAGGAGAGTGCCGCGCGTAGTCGTAGTTTGAGGCGAAGCTCGAAGCGAGCATCACCATGAACGGCAATACCATCGTGATTCCGCCAAGCGTCAGCAACGCATAGACGCAACCCAGAAAGAGGCGTCCCTTCCACGTACCGCGCTCTGAAGGCAGAAGCACCGACATCGCCGTTAGTTCCGGCGCCGGTTAGAGCATGCGCAGACGCACCGGATCCTCGGAGACGGCTCCGGACGCCTTGATCTCGGCAAGAGCGGCCTCAAGATCCGCAGTGCGCGAACTGTGCGTAAGAACCACAACCGGAACGGGTGCATTGCCTTCGCCGCTCGACTTCTGGGAGGCAGCGGAGATCGAAACGCCGTGCTTGCCGAGGGCAGTCGCGACCATGCCGAAAACACCGGGACGGTCGGCGAGCATGAAGCGGAGATAGAAGCGGGAAGTGATGTCGCCAGCTTCACGGAGCTTAACCTTGCCTTCGCCATAGGTCGGAACCGCACGCGTATAGCGGGCTCCGCCCTGAGCGATGTTACGGGCGATGTCGCCGATGTCGGCTACTACGGTCGATGCCGTAGGTGCGCGACCTGCGCCGCGGCCGTAGTACATCGTATAGTCGCTCATATCGCCATTGACCATCGCGGCGTTGAACACGCCGTTGACGTTCGCGAGCATGTGCGAGAAAGGAACGAGCGTGGGATG
>JAFXEA010000237.1 GCA_017521065.1 Kiritimatiellia bacterium
CATACTATCGCCAGAGCGATCCATTTGTAGCAGTTTCCGGATACTGTTTTCTTCATGATATGCGATTACTTTCTTTTCTCTATCATGTTTCCGAGCGCATTGCGCATCTTGCGCAACGCCGCCGGATCGCGGGAGAACTTTGTAAGTTCGGGCACAAGCTTCTTTACTCGGCCGTCGGCGGCTGTACGGCCATATTTAGCCTCGACCATTTTCATCCACTCGTAATCCTCCACGCCGTCGCGAATCTGCGCAAATCTGATCGACGGAAGCACCCTGTCCTTGGCGGGATAGAGGAATGTGCCGTCTCCGGGCGTGGGTATGATGTACGTGTTTTTGGTGCACCAGTTAGGATAATAGGTGTCCACACAGTCAAACGTGGGCTGTGTCGCCTCATTCCACTTGTTCACGTGCCAGAACAGGAATCCGTCCGCTCCGAAATGATAGGTCATCGCGCCAAGGACCAGGCGCCCCTCGATGAGCGGATATTCATAGGAGGACATGTTCGCATAGGGGAAGCGCGGTCCGCAGCATGTATACCACCAAACCTTCATGCCCTTCGACCTGAGCATCTTGTTGATCGGTTCAGTCCAGCGGTATGTGCACGGACAGTACCAGTCGCACGACACCAGAGACGGAAGATTCGTGTTCCCCATCTGCATGTCGGCATACTGCTTTGCTGTGGTCATCACCGGAAGATCCGGGAAATCGGTCTTCAATCTCTTCCAGAACTTCTCGATTCCCTCATAATACTCGCTCTTGCGCTCGTCGAAACCGTACACGTACGCATAGCGCATCAGGTCCCGTTTGCGCAGCTCCGCGACATACGGACGCAGACGCGCCGTGAACTTCGAATAGAACGACTCGTTGAAAATCTCCTCGGGCTTGGCGGTGAGCGTCCACTTCGCCTTGCTCCCCTTTTTCGGCTCCGGCACGATGTTGAGAATGTTGAAACGGTTCATGCCGCGGCTTCTGGCATGTTCAAGATCCTCAATCTCCGGAAGCGAAGTACGGGTGATGTCATCGGGATTCAGGCGATGGTCCAGCATTACGTCTATCGCCTTGCGCTTCATCTCGCGCCAGTTCTCGGGATAGCGGGCCCGCAGAAATCCGTCCATCAGAGTAAACGCCGTCTCCAGTCCGAACGTTTTCGGCAGCTCGAAATCACGCACACGTATGCTCACGGGGACAGACCCCGCCGCCTTGCCGCCCTCAAGGACGTCTATCTTCCCCGAATACACTCCGGGCGCGGCGTCACGGGCGGCGGTAAACGTAACCCAAAGACCCAGGGTCGATCCTTTGCGCACACGGAAAGGCGCGGCCGGCAGCAGCGGATCCGGAAACCACGTCTCGGAAGGGTCTGGCCCCAGAGGATGCTTTATGTATCCGGGCGAACGCGCAAGATATGCCTGCCGCTCCCATTTGACATTGCCGCGGAACGCCACGCCAGCGGCATTCCGAAGTTCTCCGACGGACAGCGAGCCCGCTTTCCACTCCACATCGTCCGCCGTGCTCACAAGTATCTGTGCGCTCTCAGCCTCACCCTTGGCGAGCTCCAGCGCTATCGACCTGCCGCTCTTGACCGTAGCGGGGAATGCATACGGAGATATGCGAAGCATGGAATCGGCCGTCCACACCTCGACCTTTCCGGAGGCGACGGGTGACGGTTTGGAGTTCACACCGCCGTCTGGCATTGTAAAGCAGATCGGGATGAGCCTGCTACCGTCAAGCACGTCGGCTGAGATTACGTTCTCTTCGGCAAACGGACGCATCGTGCGATTGGCTACAGACACGGAGAACACCTCGCCTGTGCCCCTCCTCCGCTCAAGGAACCCGTCGCGGAAAAACGCCTTGCCCTTCCCCTTTCCGCAAATGTATTTGATGCGAATCCTTTTTACCGGCTTTTTCGGAACAAAAGCCGCAGTCGCCTTCTCCCAACCATGCGTACCCTGGCGGAATTCCGCGCTCTTGCCGAACATGATGGGCTTGTTTCCGTACCAGATATCGGCTTTCATGCAGTAGTCTTCGCATTTTACACCCTCCGCCCGGCTCCATGCGCCAAACACGATCGGAGTGCAGTCCGGCTTATCGTACACGACATCGCAGAAAATCCCCGGACCGGTCTCACGGGAAAGGGGCTCAATCGTCACGCGGCGGTACTCAACGCCGTGACCTTCGCTCTGAAGCTGGATTCTTCCGCCTGTCGGACGTATGTTATGGGCGCGCACCACCGTAACTCCGTTGAAAATGTGCTCCACTGTGTCGCCATCGCACACCAGTTCGCAACGGTTCCATTCACCCTCCTTCTTCTCGGGATACACCTCCGGCGTCTTATGGGTGAATCCACCCGGAGGAGTTTCCGGACGGTAGCGGTTATTGATCCGTCCGCGTCCCTTCAGATGGACGAGTTTCGTCTCCTGCTTTCCGGAATCGCTGTCCGGCTGCCAGCGTCCCTGCGGATCCACCATTCCGGAGGCGGCGAATGGACTCGTTCCGGTGTCGCGGTTCTCCTTCGTCTCGACGAGCAGAAGATCTCCTGTGCGGCTTTTTATGATATTGTACTCGATGGAACGCATCCATATGCCCCCGAAGCCACCGTCCTCTCCGACCGAATGGTAGAGGATTCCGCTATCGGGAGATTTGCCTATCTGTTCACCATATTGACCGCCTATCCAGCGGTACTCGATGGTAAGCTTGTAGTTCTTGTACGCCTTTTCCGTTGTGATGCAACCGAACTCCTCACCAGTGATGCGTATCTTGCCGTCGACAACGGAAAATACACCCTTCGGGTCGCAGTTCCGACCTCTGCCCTTGATGAACTTGTACCAGTTCGTCAGATCCTTCCCGTTGAAGAGTTCGATCCGCTCCGTCGGCTCCACCGGAACAGGATCCTCGGCGCAGACGCAAAACACCCCCGATGCCGCAAATGCGGCAAGCAGGAATCCCGCATAGCGGCGCGTCGCCATTACCTTTTTGTTCATTTAATACTCCTTTTCATAAAACCATCTGTTGCCGTGATTTACCGCAAATCAGCGCACGCATCTCCGCTGCGGCAGGGTTCCACATTTACCTCAAATGGTCCCAGCGGCAATCCTGAATCTTCGGAATAGAGCGATCCGATCCACGGCTTGCTGTAGAGATATCGCAGACGCTTCGGCGTTTTTACCTTGTCGCTTGCCACAATCAATTCCCGTCCTTCGTACATCTTGCCTTTTCGCCCTTTTTCAATGAGGGTGTTTGTCACATATGCGGGATGAAACACTCCGTCGTCGCCGGCGATTTCAAATCCGCCAGGGGCGGTATTGTCTGGCGCATAGCCATACCAGGATGTAACATCTTTGAAATCCAGCACAAAACGCCCCTTTTCATCAACCCTAAACGACTTCAGCACGGGAGAATCGGCAATCACATCGTCGAAACCATAGACATCCTTCAATGCATGGAGGACTAGCCGGCGTGCGAC
>JAFXEA010000238.1 GCA_017521065.1 Kiritimatiellia bacterium
CAGACAAACCTGCTGACGG
The DNA here is from genome assembly GCA_017521065.1 of Kiritimatiellia bacterium. Lineage (GTDB taxonomy): Bacteria > Verrucomicrobiota > Kiritimatiellia > RFP12 > UBA1067 > UBA1731. Next base: position 20 of record JAFXEA010000238.1, read on the forward strand.
AACGATTGTCCCGAACTGGAATCAGTGCTGCCGCGTGGAAATTACGGATCCAATGGCTTTCGGTGTCGGTCCGCGAGGCGTAACCAATCATCAAGCAATCATCATCGAGGATTATTCCATTCTGAAACCGCTTAATGATATTGTCCTTGATAATCCATGCCGCGGGTGGAGTATTCAAAATAAGTATGCGTATAATAATAACGGTACTTATAGAAGCTATGGTGCGCCGGTAGCGCGGTTTGAAGTTCCTGAAGGAGTCACGATGACATATAGGGAACAGTTGAATTTCAATGCAGATTATGCAACGCTTGTGAAGGAGGGCGCGGGTTGTTTGGCGTTGGGAGATTTTTCTCCTACCTTCTGGAGTGCCGCCAACCGTAATCCTACGGCGACTGTCAGTAACAACATATTCAGGATTCGCGGTGGTTCTGTAAAGTTTCTTACCGGCAAGGTGCTGGAGGCTCTTCAGGTGTTTGTGGCGGAGGATGCAAAGCTCGTTTTTGATGCAAATGCGACAGATGAAACGCTTCGGGACTATGGTATTTTAAACAGCATTTACAGGAGCGGACGAACTGATCGCACAGGGGATAATCAGTATAAAGGTAAACCCCTTCAGTGCGATGAGGGCAGCAATAAGATCAATGTCGAGATCGTAGACAGCGGGACGGACGGGTTTGCAGTCAAGCAGATTCCGCTGTTCACGCTTGGCGAGGAATACATTGAAGAGGTTGCAGACCTTTTGAAAGTAACGGCGCATCCATATGCGGACAAGGGTTTGCATGCAGAAATCGTCTGTGGTGAACCTTTTGACGCACCTGATAAATTAGGCGGACAGCTGGTTACCATAAGCGTCCGGTTTACCAGAGGCTTTACCTTTGTTGTCCGATAGTTGATTAAAGGATATATAGATGCGCAACTTGGGTATTCTGCGGTTCGTTTTGGCGGTTTCTGCGCTTGCCGCTCAGGCACTCTGGGCGGAGAAATCGTTCGTAGTAAGCGATCCGTGCATTTGGCGTGATGATGCGGCAAAGGTTTATCGCCTATATCAGCTGAGCCGTATCAACGAGCCGTGGGGTGCGGGTGTGATGATGCGCACATCGACGAATCTTGTGGATTGGTCTGCCAAAACACAGGTTCTTCGCGTGCCGAAATCATATGCATGTACATCGGTTTGGGCTCCGGAGATGCATGCCTACAAAGGCGCTTATTACATTTTCGGCACTATCGCTACGAAAATGACGTCGTCGGATACGGTCACGCCGATTCCGGGATGGACGGGGTATGGAGACAAGTTGCGCAAACGCCTTTCAACCTATATCTTCAAGGCGGAGCGTCCGGAAGGGCCGTACCGCGTTTGGAGCGACGGACCGATCACGCCGCGCGACTGGGCGGCTTTGGACGGTACGTTTTTTGTGGAAGACGGTAAGCCGTACATGGTGTTCTGCCATGAATGGACGCAGATACGCGACGGTACGATGGAAGCGGTGGAGCTTACGCCTGATTTGAAGCGGCGCGCCGGAAAGCCATTTACCCTTTTCAAGGCGAGCGAGTTTTACGGCGAAGCGGTGAAGGATCATCCCGGTGATCGTTCCTACGTGACGGACGGTCCGTGGTTCTACCGTTCCAAGACCGGTGAACTGTTTATGCTGTGGAGCACGCACAACAAAGGGTATCTTCAATTGGCTTCGCGCTCCGTCTCGGGAAAATTGCGCGGACCCTGGGCGGATCACACAGTACTTTACCGTAACGATTCCGGCCACGGCATGATTTTCGAGACGTTCGAAGGTAAAAAGGTGATCGCCTTCCATTCGCTCAACAATCCGCCCACCGAGAAGCGTCTGCGGATTCATGAGTTGATTGATGAAGGTTCGAAAATCAGTGTGGGGCGGCAGATCGGCGGCGATTTCACTCCTCGTCCGGCATCGCGCTGGACATCTGCCGTACCGGTCGATGTAAAGGTTTCAACGAGCGGCACGCCCAAGGTTTCGCATTCGCCGAGATACGCCATCATCAACGCGAAGAGGGTACAGTCTCTCTTCTGTCGCGCTACGCCGGCGCCGGGGCGTATTCTGCTTGAATGCACAAATCTCGCCGGTACTCCGCAGCCGCTGCGTATAGAGCTTGATGACGGGCAGAAGCGCAACGTGTCCGTTCCGGCGGGCGAAACCAAAACGTATGCCTTTTCCGTTTCTGGTGCAGCGGAAACAAGTTCAGCTGATGCCGGACGCGCATGTGATTATCTCATTGCTACGGATTACGTAAAGGCGGACGGGAAGACGGATGCGTCGGCGGGACTGCAGCGTCTTATAGACACGAATCCGAATCGCACCATATTCTTCCCTGACGGCGTGTATCTTCTGGCAAATCCGATCGCCACGCCAGCCGATCCGAATCGGAGCGTGGATCTGAGGTTGTCGAATTATGCGATACTCCGGGCATCGTCCGATTGGAAACACACGGAAGCGATGGTTCGGCTCGGCGGCATTCATCCCGCCAACAACATCAAGATTCCCGGAAGCAACTATTCTCTCACCGGCGGTATAATCGACGGTGCGGGAAAGGCAAAGGGCGTGTCAATCGACTGCGGAAGGGAAACAAAGGTCCAGGATGTGTCGATGAAAAATGTGCGGATTGGGCTTCATATCAAGCCGGGGGTGAATTCCGGTTCGTCCGATGCGGATATTTCCGACATCAACATTGTAGGAAACGGAAAGGTTGATTCTGTCGGAATATTGGTGGAAGGGCACGACAACACGTTTTCGAATATCCGTATAGCACATGCGAAGGTCGGAGTGTGCCTGCGCAGTTCAAGCAATTTCCTGCGCAATATCCATCCGCTTTTTACAGGCTCTTGGGCGCATTATGCAGACAGTGTCGGATTTGAGGATTACGGGTCGAACAATTACTACAACGGATGCTACAGCGATCAGTTTGTTACGGGATTTCTTTTTGGAGCCAAGGGTCGTCCACACGTGCTCGACAACTGTCAGGTATTCTGGTATCGATCGGTTCCTGACGCCCGTCACACGGGTATTCGCTCGAAAGGACGTTTCAATGCGCTATGCACAGGCCTGCGCGTAGGATTCCAGCCTCAGGCGAATGGGGCGGTAAACAGCATTCTCGAAGTCGGCAAGGAAGGCGGGAAGGGATTTCTGCGCGATATGCGTGTTTCAGAGAAACTCCTTCACAAAACGGCCCGCCAGCACGTGCCCTATCAACAGGGGCCTGCCATAGATTGATTTGCATTGAATAGCTCATCGGGTGACCTCGAGAATGCTGAATTAGGAAGAGTGGAGAAAAACGAAAATGACCTTTAGAACAAAAACACTTGTCTCAGTCGCCTTTTGTGCGTTTGCAGCATTCGCGGATAGCCGCGATGATTTCCAGATTCGTGATCCCTTTGTGCTTCCGCATAACGGCGTTTATTATCTTTATGAATCGAAGCCCTGGTACGGCGGCGATGGAGTGTTTGTGCGCACAAGCAATGACCTTGAGACATGGACGGAAAAGAAAAGGGTGCTTTCGATTCCTGCCGGGGTGAAGTGTACGGCGGTTTGGGCTCCGGAAGTGCATAAGTACAAAGGGAAGTATTACCTTTTCGTCACCATCACAGAGGAGGATGGCGTGCGTGAGGTGAATCCTATGGCCGAGGGCGTGGATGTCAGCAGAATCCATCCGAGAGGAACATGGATTTTCAGTTCGCATACTCCTGACGGTGAGTTCCGTCCTGTTTCAAATGGTCCTGTTACACCGAAAGACTGGGTGTGTCTGGATGGTACTCTGGTGCTTGAAAACGGAACGCCATACATTGTTTTCTGCCATGAATGGGTACAGACGAAAATCGGACGGATGTGTTACGCGGCATTGAAAGAGGATCTTTCGGGATTGGCATCAGAACCGGTTGTGATGTTTGCCGCTGCGGATGCCATGCCGGGGGCGGGCCGTGTTACTGACGGACCATTCTTCTACCGTTCTGAAAAAAGCGGTATCCTTCATATGATTTGGTCGAATGGCGTGAAAGGCAAGGGATATTCCGTGCTCTGCAGGACATCAAAATCAGGTCGGCTTGGCGGGCCGTGGACGAAGGATTCTGTATTCTTCGGGCGCAACGGCGGACATGGTATGCTGTTCAAGACCTTTGACGGCAGACTGAAACTTACACTGCATCAGCCCAATAAAACACCGTACGAACGGATGAAACTTTTTGATGTTGAAGATGGTGGCGAAACACTCCGCCTAGACGCTTCATCAATGTCTGAGAGTGTCGGCCGTGGCGAAAGTGGGCAGCAAGCAGGAAGATCTAATCGCTGAAAAGAAAATCAAGGGGACACACCCTTCGGAAAAGAGAGATAAGTTAAAAATAGATGGTGAATATTCGATTAACTGAATAGTTTCTCTTCCTTTTCGTGGGGACAGACCCTTCAAAAGTGCTTGAGCAGGGGGCATGTTAGGTGATTTGAGGGTTATCTTTCTTACGGCAGAATCTGCGCCATCGGCGGCAAGATTTTGCGTAGCCTTTTAGTTGCTTGGTAGTTGTTTGGTTGAGAATTTCTCCGAAGCGAATTCTCATTTTGTGGCAACAGGTCGGACGCATGGAATGCGTCCATCCGGACGAGGGGGACGGCGGCTGCGCGTCTTGGTGATAAGGTTGTAGAGACTGCAATCAAACCCGCTCGGTGACAAGTGGGTTGCATTTATGTTGGAAATCGCATATAATGTGCGCCGTTTTGTCTCATTGGGACGAAACGGCACATCATGGGCATATTTTACGAAAAGGTAGTTGACCGCATCGAAAAGTTGGATGCGGAAGGTCTGCGGCGTCATTATCGGGCGCTGGCGGACGAGATTGGCTTTTTCAAATCGGTATTTGATTCCCTCGACGAGGGCATTGTTGTCCTTGATGGCGAGGGGAAGGTCGAATACGCCAACGCCGCCGGAAAGGAACTGCTGCCGCTTTTGGGCATTGATGAGGAATTCTCTGAATCCAGACCTACACCAGATGGCATATCAGTGCGGGAACTTGAGATAACCTATCCTGAACATCGCATAATAGAGGTCAAGCGCGTGGGGCGGATAGTCAAGCTGCGTGATGTCACGGAAAAGCGTGCGCGAGAGGCGGATGCCGTCGAGAGCGGACGCGCCGATGCCGTCGGCGAAATGGCGGCGTCCATGGCGCATGAGATCGGAAATCCGCTTAACGCACTGTCGCTCAATCTCCAGCTGTTGAAGAGAAAGTATCCGGAAGAGGTGGATCTTGCGGTTGCGCAGAAGGAACTTTCCCGGTTGAATGGCATAATCCGTGAGTTTCTCGGAGCGTTCCGTCCGGCAAAGGCCCAGCTTGCGCCGGGTTCTGTAGCTGATCCGCTGAAGGATGCGCTTGCCGCTCTCAAGAACGTGTTCGAGGACCGTCGCATACGGGTGGCGCTTGATCTTCCCGGTACGCTTCCGGCTGTTGCGGTAGATCGCGGACAGATGGAACAGGTGTTCTTCAACCTCATGAAGAATGCTCTTGAGG
>JAFXEA010000239.1 GCA_017521065.1 Kiritimatiellia bacterium
AATCCGAGCGAGCCCGCCGCGAAGTCCATCAGGTTCTTCATCATGATGTTCGCGGCGTTCTTTGCGCGGGTGAAGCCGGTCTCGACGAGCGCGAAGCCCGCCTGCATCGTAAAGACGAGTATGCCGGCGATGAGGGTCCAGACTACGTTCAGGTTGGTTTGGACTTCTGGTGCTGCTATTGCTGATGGTTCCATTTGGTTTTCCTTTCTAACGCTATCCTATTGCCGCCGGGCCGCGCTCGCCGGTTCTTATCCTCACGCACTCGTCCATCGGAAGGACGAAGATCTTTCCGTCGCCGATGTCCCCCGTACGCGCGCCTTCGATGATCGCCTCGATCGTCTTGTCGATAAAGTGGTCGTTCACCGCGATTGCAAGACGCATCTTCTTGTGGAGCGTGACTTCCTCTACGGCGCCTCTGTACAAGTGGAGGTATCCGCCCTGCTTACCGCATCCAAGTGCGTTTGTGACGGACATCTTGTATATCTCGCGGGCGAACAACGCCTGCTTGACGGCATTCAGTCGCTCTGGCTGAATGTAGGCTATGATCAGTTTCATCTTTCCTTTCTTGCGCCGCGACCATCGCAGCGTCGCGCCCCATTTAGCAAACGCCGTGCCAACGCCTAAAATGTTGGCTGATTTACTATAGCGCAGTATATCGGTTGTAATGTGACGATTTTGGTTTTACAAAATCTGTCATTCTCGTTTGCAATGACAGATTTGCCGTGGTTGCTCGTGTATAAGCATGTTCACAAGGAGCGTTTGGTTTAAGATAGCTCGGATAGACGCGCAGCGAAAAATCTGACACCCGACATTTTAACCCGAGCGACTAAATTTTTGGTATAATATTGCCGTTTCACAACCGATATTAATCGCACAACGATTATTGAGAGGTGTAAAACGGTGATGGTTAGAGCTATGAGGGGCTTTTGCGCCCAGGCATCGAGTTCGACGCCGTTTCGGCGTGGGCAAACGTCAAGTCCGGCATCGTAGACCGCCTCATGACCGACCGCGACCGCGCCGAGCTTGAAAACAATTTGTTCCCGAACGGGAATAAATGAGCGATAAGCTGAGCCAATATCCAAAAATTTTCCCGAACGGGTAAAATCGCTTATCTTGGTTGGTTGGATTGAGTTTTCTTACCCGAACGGGTAAAATTCTCGTTGCGCACTCACATTAATATTTGGTACAATTCCACAATCATGAAAGAAATCAAGTCAACATCAGACCTTGCAAGCATTGTCCGAGCGACTCGTAAAAAGCAAGGAATCTCTCAGACTGTCTTGGCACAACTGTCAAATGTTGGGGTCAGATTTGTGTTCGATGTTGAAAATGGCAAGCCAACAGTCCAGTTTGACAAAGTGCTGTCCATTCTGCGCACGATGGGTGTAACGATGAAGTTTGAACTTCCACCGGAGTGATAGCATGTACGGAGTGCTTAATGTCTATTTGCTGAACCGGTTTGTCGGCAGGTTCTCGCATGAGTCTGTCGGTGACATATATGCATTTCAATACGACCCAGAATATCTGGCGAATCCAGCGGAGGGTGCGCTCTCGCATTCCTTGCCGCTGCAGTCGGATGTGTTCGAGTCGGAGGCGGCGTATGGATATTTTGCCAATCTTCTGCCGCCGGCGTACATTCGCAAGAAGCTCGAGAAGTGTGTGCATATATCTGCCGGAAATGTTTTCGGCTTTCTGCGTGCGCTTGGCGGAGACTGCGCCGGGGCGGTGGCGTTGTACAGAGAAGGCGTTCGTCCGAATCCGCCGGAGAAGGAGATTCTCCGACCGCTTGAAGAGTCCGAGGCGGTTCGGATACTGAAGTCTCTTCGCATTCGTCCGCTTTATGCGGATGGCGAAACTGGATATCGTTATTCAGGCGCCGGTGCCCAGGACAAGCTCATTGCGCGAGTGGCAGAGGGCAAGGTCATTCTTCCGTTGTATGGCACGCCATCGACTCATATCGTGAAGCCTGCGACAGGCGATTTCCAGAATTCCGTCGAGAATGAGTGCTTTTGCCAGAAATTGGCGGCTCGCCTTGGGCTGAATTCGTCGGAATGCGAGATACTGGTTCTGGAGGGGGATCGCTATTTCGTTTCGAAGCGATATGACCGCGCGATGTCGGATGGACGTGTTGCACGCCTTCACCAAGAGGATTTCTGCCAGATGTTGTCCATTGATCCGGAGCAGAAGTACGAGGAACAGGGCGGGCCTTCTGCCGCCATGTGCATGGAGACGCTTCGAGACGTGAAGGCTAGTCCTCAGGATCAAATAGCGTTCATTGACGCACTCGTGTACAATTTTCTCGTCGGCAATGCCGACGCGCATGGGAAAAACTATTCGGTTTTGTATCATGGCGGACGTGCGTCGTTTTCTCCGCTCTATGATGTGGTTTCGACGGCTGTGTATCCACAGCTTTCGCGGGCTATGGCCATGTCTATCGGCGGCGTGTCTCGGATTGACGATATCCAAAGGGAATGTTTTTCCAGAATGGCGGAAGAATTCCAGATGTCGCCCAAGTTGGTTCTTTCCAGACTTGACGAGATGGCACGGCGCATCATGCCTGTCGCTCAGAACCTTGCCGACGAGCTCTCGTTGACGTTCCCATCACCCGTGTACCAAGCGATAATCGACGTGATCGCTGCGCATGCGTCTCAAGTCGCATCGGGTCGCAACTGACCTTTCTTCTGTCAGATTCGCCGCGCTCGGCATCGCGGAATGTTCGTTCAAATCTAATTCACTTATCGCGACAT
>JAFXEA010000240.1 GCA_017521065.1 Kiritimatiellia bacterium
CCGCCCTTGCGCCGCCGTCCGCGATCTTGTGATCGGGCCAGGACTGGTCGGGGCGCCACGTGATTTCATATTTCCCGTCGGAATTCATGTCGTCCTCGGTCACTATGCGCCACACCGCCCCTTTCGCGTTGCTTACCGCAGCACCGCCGATAGAAGCCCATTTGGTCACTCCGTTTTCCGTATAGTTTGTCTGCACGTCAAAAGTGACTACCGACGGAGCGTTGTCCAGCGTATAGGTCACCGTGGTGCGCCTTGTGTCATTTGGCTGCACCATCGTCACCGATGTCACAACCGGCGTCGTGCCTGCGAATGCGACCGCCGAAGCCATTGTGAACATTCCGAGAATTGCGTTTTTTCTGTTCATAGTCCATCTCCTTGATTGTAGATTGGCAAACGGTTACTTGAAGATTATCCTCATTCCGAGCTTCAACTCCGACGAATCGAGCCCGATGCCACCGGATGCGAACCATGTGCGGTAGCGGGCCTCTATCGCCGATCCGGCCGACGCAAGCGAAAGCGTGCCGGATACCAGGCCGTTCGCCTCGGACGCCAGTCTACTGCTTTTGGCGTCCATCTGGATTTCGGGATTCCCCGAAACGAGAAAACGGTACGAAACCTTTCCGTCTTTGCCATAGCGGATCTCATTGCCGTAGATATCCGTATCGGCACAAACGGTCGCCGCTGCGGCGGCCCAAACAGATGCGGCGAACATGCGCCAGAGCCCGCGTCCATTGCATTTTTTCATTGCATCGTCTCCATTGTATGCATTCCCTTAAAGAACCAAACCAATCGCTACACGTTTTTCGCATCGAGGCCCATCTTCCCGAGATCGACATCTCCGATCTTGCGCGGCTTGGCGGTCTTCCATGCCCCGCGCGTGAAATCCGGGATTTCGACCGGAGCGCCGCCGGCGATGTCGCTCTTGCGGGAGCATTCGACGATGGAGCTCCAGCTCGCAAGATCGTACACGTCCATATCCAGCGGCATGCCGTTCTGGAGGCAGTACGCCCACCTGAGATCCATGATGAAATCCATACCTCCGTGCCCACCGACCTTCTTGGCGATTCCGCCGACGGACCTCCACAGCGGATGCCGATACTTCGCGGCGTACTTTTCGTATTCGTCGCGTGACATCCAGTCCTTTCCGGACTCGGTCCCCGGCCTTCCCTTCGTCAGATAAAGCCTCGCCGGGAAGCCATAGCCCCAGAAACATCCGCGCGATCCCTGCACGAGATTGATTCGCGAGTATGGACGCGGCGTCGTTACGTCGTACTGAAGCATTATCGTGCGGCCCCTGGCCGTCTTTATTATCGAAGTGTTGATGTCGCCGCGATCGAGCTCGAGCTTCGACTGCCAGTCGTCCGGTCCGAACGTCTCTGCAATGTAGTCCTTCCACGTGAATCCGCCGGACGACACCGACACGATGGTGTTCATCCTGTCGCCATGGTTGATGTCGAGATATTGGCAGATTGGTCCCAGGGGATGAGTCGGATACGTATTCCCCCTGCAATAACTCTTCTTGCCGTGGCCGCGGTTGCGGAAGGAGTTTTCGAGATGGCGTTTCGTGAGATTGTGGATGTACGCTCCCTCTGCATGGGAAATGCTGCCCAGGAGCCCCTCGTGACAGAGATTCCAGGCGAGCATTTCCTCCTCGCCGTAGCAGCAGTTCTCGAGCATCATGCAGTGGCGGCGGGTCCGTTCGCTCGTCTCAACGATGTTCCAGCAGTCGTCAATAGTGCGCGCCGCCGGAACCTCCACGAACACATGCTTCCCGGCGTTCATTCCGTAGAGCGCGATCGACGCATGGAGATAGGCGGGCGCAGCCACATAGATCACGTCTACGCCAGAATCGTCACAAGCCTCTTTCCAGCATTCGCCGTAACCGCTGTACATACGCTTGGCCACCTTGCGCGGACAGTTCTTCTCCAGCCACTTCTGGTTTGAATCCACCGCCTCCTTGCGCAGATCGCAAAGCACTTCAGGCTCGCATCCTGGAATCCGGCTGACGCGTCTGACAGCCGCGCTTCAGCGCTCACCGATTCCTATGAATGCGATGCGTATACGCTCCATCGGCGGGGCAGCGAAACCGGCCATCGTCGGATGCACGGGGGTTTTTGCGTCCGCCGATGCACCTCCTGCCGCAAGCGCCGCCCCCGTCAGGGCCGCGCATTTGAGAAAACTGCGTCTTTCCATTCTTTCGGTCATAGCTAAAATCTGCTCCTTTCCTTTCGTAAGCCATTGTACCACAACCGACACAGATGCCACGCAAAATAATGTATTATTTTAATACATGCGAAATGACATTTTTCTGCACAAGTGATATAATCAGCGGACATGAAGACACATCACGACGTCCTCCTGCTTGCAGGCCCCTACCTTGACAACTGCTACTCCGTGATAGCCGAGTACGCAGACCGCATGGACTGGCACATTGAAATCGCGGAACGCTACAATCCTCCGCGGCGCTGGACCGGCGACGGAGTGCTCTCGATGTTCCTTGACGAACCGGCGATGAACGCGTTTCTCGAATCGCTCGTCCGGAGGCAGATTCCGGTGGTGGACGTGTTCGGCATCAAAAGGCGAAAAGGCCTCGGCGCCGTGATAAGCGACAGCGACGAACTGGGCAGGCTCGCGGCAAACCATTTCATGGAGCGAGGATTCGTCCATGCGGCGTTCTTTGCGTTCGAATGGACCCGTCAGCACGACGAACGCTACGACGCATTCGCGTCCGCATGGCGCGGAGAACGGCCGCAGTACTGGATATGGCCGAAAGAGGCTGGAAGGAATGCAGGACGCAAGGCGCTTGCCGATTGGACCCGAAAAAAACTGTTTTCCGCCCCAAAACCGCTGGCCATCTACACCTACAATTCCTACAATGCCGCATACATCGCCCGCATATGCCTCGACAACAACATTTCCGTCCCACACAGCGTAGCGATCCTCAGCGCGAACGACAACCGGATACACACATGCAAGAAATCAATGTCGATATCAGGCATCGACCGCGACGAAAAGTTTAGATACCTGAAGGCGGCCGAGCTGCTCCAGCGAATGATGGACGGCAAGGCCGATCTCGGCACTGTCGTCAAGACAAAGCCGAAAGGCGTGATCACACGGCATTCCACGGATGTCGTGGCAATACCGGACGAGACACTGCGCACCGCCGCAACGAACATCTCCCGGAACATCTCCACCCGATTCGGACCGTCCCAGATAGCGGCGGAAATCGGGATCCCGCTGCGCCGCCTGAATGCAATGTCCAAACGCGAGCTAGGGCATTCAGTCCTTGAGGAAATATCCTATCTCCGGATAGAGGAGGCAAAAAGGCTGATATTGACTAGAGAGGAAAAGCTTTCTGCGATAGCCGCATCCACAGGGTTCTGCAATGCCTCGTATTTTGGCAAAGTGTTCCGGAGAATCACCGGCCAGACCCCGCGCGAATGGCGCAAGGCGCACTGCTGACACATCTCTTCAGCATAAATGCCGACAAGTTGCGTTCACTCATATCGGCACCGTCTCTCTTCAAATATTTCCTCCTAAAAACGGACTTAAGCCCCTATCCGAAACAATATCGACATTACGGTAAATGTGTTAGGGGCCACTTCAAATGCGTCAGAGACTTCAGGAGAATTCGTTTTAGCCCTTCCAATCAGCTTCTCCACCAGCGAACACGCATCCCATAACTGCCCTTCGTAGAATACCCCCTGCAACGGCGGCTCTCTCGTCTGCACAAAGAAATCAACTTTGTCCTCCAAAACTGCGAGCCTGTCATCGTGCTTTGAAAATCTTCTATCTATCTTATCTTCAAGTTGATTGAGGCGTTGACTAAATGAATAACCACGAATCATTACCTCCTTTAACACTCGAGTCGCCCATTGCCGGAATTGTATACCCAACCTTGAATTTATACGATAGCCAAGAGAAATTATTACATCGAGATTAAAGTATTCAATATCTCTTGAAACTCGGCGACCGGCCTCCAAACGAACTGTTCGAATTTTTTGAACAGTTGCCTCATATTCAAGTTCTTCTGTTTCATATATGTTTTTCAAGTGATAAGAAACATTGGATTTAACGACACCAAACAAATCACACAACTGCGCTTGTGTAAGCCATACGGTTTCGTCTTCAAGACGCACGTCAAGCCGAATGGTTTCATTCGGCTGATACACGACAATCTGATTTTCTGTTTCGTTTGCCATAGCAACTCCATCCCTTAATGCCGAGAATTATACCAAATCATGCTGCAGTTTTCTCAATTTTCGCTCTTCCCTGTCTGGCGAGTGCCGGCAGGGTTTTCAAGTAACAAACCAAGGAAAAATCCATAAAACAACAACCCCAAATCCAAGCCTCAGGCGCGTCGGAAACGACGCGCTTTTTTTGTACCCGGATTTCGCCGGCGGCGGGTGCCGCAGGCGAGTTATGCACAACCCGAAGAAAGGAGCCAGACATGGCCAAAAGAGAAAACGAAGGAAAGAAAGAAAGAAAGATAAAGAGAAAACAAGACGGGGGTTTATTACTAAACCCAATATCAGTACCGCGTGCGCGTACGCGCGCGTGCGAGGGACGGCGAATCGCCTGCACATGCACGTTCTGCAAAGCGGGTGGGGCGGCGATGGAGATCATCGACAACTGCTTCAGTTCGCTCGAACGCGACTTCCGCATCTGGGCATGGTACTGCGGAAAACCCGGTGCCTACGCTCTTTGAAAACTCGAAACCCGAAACTCTCGAAACTTTAACTCACCTACACCCGCGCCTTGATCGCCGCAATCTCGCCAGCATCCATCTTTGTAAAACCGAAACAATTGCTTAATGTTATTAATGAGCGAATGTTGCCAATTGTCGGTTGGTCAGATCTTGGCAAGAATGTTGACAATGTGAAATCATTGTCTACTCATCATCATTAGGACTGGTCAATGCAGACTCAATTCGTCTTGGGTTAAAACGCTGATCCAACACACGCCAAACAGTTACATCGTCTCCATCTATTTTGTAATAAATGCTCTGATGAAAGCGATTCGCCAACGCACGGTAATAACCAAAATGGACTTCATCAATCCCTGCATTATCTTCAAGCTTGTCAATTTCACCAAAGATATAGTCTTGGAATCTTGTTCCTAAACCAATTTCAAGTCCATCATAGAAGCATCGAATCCGAACAATATCAACAATTGCGGAAGGAAGGATGGATATTTTCATGATGGGAATGCATTCTTAATGATTTCCTTTGCGGCACCCCACGCAATAGGGCGTTCAATCCCTGAAGCCACTCTTGCTTCCGTCTTTTCAAGCGCTTGTCTATGCCAAGCAGGAACCATGTCACTTTGAACTACCGAAAGTGATGACCAGAGATAGTTCATGGTATCGAACTTCTCTGAAGTTGTCATTTTGTCTATCGCTTCTAATACAACTGGCATACTTACCCCCTTGTTATGCCACATATTATACCAAATCCCACAGCATTTTTCTCACTTTTCACTCTACCCTGTCCGGCAAGTGTCGGACGGGGTTTTCTAAAAAACACACAAGGAGAAATCCATGAAAGAACAACCACAAAACCAAGCCCTAGGCGCGTCGGAAACGGCGCGCTTTTTTTGTACCCGGATTTCGCCGGCGGCGGGTGCCGCAGGCGAGTTATGCACAACCCGAAGAAAGGAGCCAGACATGGCCAAAAGAGAAAACGAAGGAAAGAAAGAAAAGAAGCAAAAGAA
>JAFXEA010000027.1 GCA_017521065.1 Kiritimatiellia bacterium
CGCAATCGTCTGGTCAAGAAGCTGTCCGAGCGTGTATTCGCGGGTCACGGGCAGGTTGTGCCACGGCACACCTGTGGAGACGCTCTGGTTGAACGGCGGCTTGGACGGGGCGGTCCCGTACGGATCTGTAAGTTTGAACTCAGACATTGCTTTTTCCTCTAAAATAGGCCGTGTATTATACTAAACCTCGCCCCCCGTGCGCAAGTTCACCTCGACAGGATTTTTAGATTTTGGAAGTGCTTCGAAAACACATCTCCCCATATCCCTCAGCGGAACGGACACGTCTCAAGAATGGGATGATCCGGAAACACCCACTTCACGAATCCGCAGTTCGAGATGAGGCTCCTCTCCACCCCAATCGGAGATATCAAGCGTGAAAGTCACATCGAAACGGGAGGACGAGCGAGCCCGGATATCCTCGGCCTCGCTTCCGTGATTCCACCATGTCGCACGGGGAATGCGACGGTCCGAGAAAGAGAATGATGCATGCTTGCCGTTCTCGCCCATGAGCCTGACATCGGAGAACAGGACCCCCCGCAGCCCGAAAACCGGTTCAGGATTCCCCTCACCGAACGGCTCCATTGCTGAAAGCGCTTCATGAAGATCCATCGTCAAGTCACCCGGCGAAATCCACAGCTCAGGTTCGCGGACCAATCCTCTTTTGCGAACGATCCCGCTTCTGGCGCATTGGGCCGCACACACCATCTTGAAAGCGGAACGGAAGTCCTCGAACATCCCATCCCTTACGGTGAACCCGCCCGCCGCCTTGTGTCCGCCGAAGCGGTCAAGAAGATGCGCACACTCCGTAAGCGCGGCGTGGACATCGTACCCTTCCGGCGCCCGGACGCTACCATGTCCGTCAACGGAGACCGCCACAGGCACTCCGTACCTCTCGACGATCCTCGAAGCGACAATTCCGCAAACCCCAGAATGCCAACTGGGATCCTCACCATCTCCGTTCACCACGACCGCGTCCGGAGACTCTTCCACAATCTGGGAAAGCGCGTCGTTCGCCATACGGTTCTCAACTGTCTTGCGTTCCGCGTTGCGGGTATCGACGCGGAACGCATGTTCACGTGCGGCTTCGCGTTCGGTCTCCATCAGAAGATCGAACGCCTCCCGTGCGGACGCCATGCGCCCGGCGGCGTTTATGCGAGGACCGATCAGAAAGCCGAAATCGCGGGCGGTAAGATCGACCGGACGCCTCTGGGCGCGATGCAGAAGCTCCACAAGCCCGACCGGAGCCGCTGCGCGGAACGCCCTAAGCGCGTTCGCGACGAGAATCCTGTTCTGTCCGAGAAGCGGCACGATGTCCACAACAGTGGCAAGCCCCGCGAGCACAAGAAGCGGAGCTCCGAACTTCTCCCCGCCGTAAAGTCCGGTTTCGATCGCACGGGCGGCAAGCATGTTCGCAAGAAAGAAAGCGACACCCGCTCCGCAAAGTTCCTTCGCGCCGAGTGCATCGGCGGCATCGCACTGCGACGGGACCTTTGGATCGACAAGCGCATCACATTCCGGAAGCGTCGCTGGCGGCATATGGTGGTCTGTGACGACAACCGCAACACCACGATCCTTCAGCATCTTGACTTCAGAAGCTGAAGTTATGCCGCAATCCACCGTCACCACCAGAGCAGCATCGGGATGTTCGGCGAGCATGCGCCCTATACTGGCGGCTGTCATGCCATAACCTTCTGTAAAGCGGTCCGGCACGAACATTGCAACGTTCGCCCCAAGACGGCTGAGAGCCATCACCAATATCGCACTTGCGCACACTCCATCGCAATCATAGTCGCCGAACACGACTATCGCACGGCGATCACGGACGAACGGCAGGATCACCTCCGCCGCCGACCGCAATCCTGGAATGTCAGAGGCTTTCGCTATCCGTTTCAAAGATGGGTCGAGGAAGGCCTCAAGAGCCTCCCCCGACAGTCCCCGCTTTGCGAGAAGCTCTTCGACTATGCTGCACTTTTCCATATCAGAAGCGTCTCGGCACAGCCGAAAGAACCTTTATTTCATGTTGTCCATCGTACCGAGCACACACGTCGTGGTGGCTTCAGCGGCAAGTTCACCGTTCACATAGCCCTTAAGTGCAAAAACACCGAGCCTGGGCTTTACGCGGACATTCTCCACAACGGTATAGAGCGTGTCACCAGGACGCACAGGACGGCGGAACCGCACATCCTCGATCTTTGCGAGCAGGAATGCAGCATTCCCTTCAGGTAGTATCTTGCGGGCAACGACCGCCGTACCGGCAACCTGCGCCATCGCCTCAACGAGCACCACGCCTGGCACCACCGGATACGTAGGGAAATGTCCATCAAAGAAAGAATTGACCGCTTTCCCCTCAATTGCGGTGGAGGGATCAGTGAACGTATACTTCCCCAACGCGCCCGTTTCGTCTGCGGAGATAAGTTCATCCACGAACAGAAACGGATCGCGATGCGGGAGCAGCTGAATGCCGGGAATGTTGAATTCCTCTTTGAACTTGGGATATTCCATGTGCGTCATTCCCTCGAAGATTACTGCGCGGACTTGAACACAAGTACGCCGTTGTGTCCGCCAAAGCCGAGCGAAGTGCTCACCGCAACGCGGATGTCGCGCTCGACGCCGGTGTTGGGCGTGTAGTTGAGGTCGCACTCTGGATCAGGGTTCTCGTAGTTGATCGTCGGGGGAACAAACTTCTCGTCGATAGCCATTGCGCAAACGGCGGCCTCAAGAGCGCCGGCGGCGCCAAGGAGGTGTCCTGTCATGGACTTGGTGGAAGACACGTTGATCTTCTTGGCCTGCTCGTCACCGAAGACCTCCTTGAACGCCTTGGTCTCCATAATGTCGTTGAGATTCGTGGAGGTACCATGCGCGTTGATGTAGTCAACAGTGGTGAGATCCTCGACACCCGCATCCTTGAGGGCGAGCTTGATGGCTTTCACAGCGCCGGCTCCACTCGGATCTGGAGCCGTGATGTGGTAGGCATCGGAGGTTGCTCCATAGCCTGCGAGTTCACAATATATCTTCGCTCCACGCGCCTTGGCGTGCTCCTCAGTCTCGAGGATGAGCATCGCCGCGCCTTCGCTCATCACGAATCCGTTGCGGTCGGCATTGAACGGACGGGAGGACTTCTCGGGGCAGTCGTTGAACTGCGTTGCGAGCGTGCGCATCTTCATGAACCCACCGACAGCGAACTCGTCGATCGTTGCCTCGGTGCCGCCGGAGATGACGACATCCGCACGGCCTGCGCGGAGCAGGTCAAGCGCAACGCCGATAGCGTCCGTGGAAGAGGCGCATGCCGTGACGACAACCTGGGCAGGACCCTTCGCACCGAGCGCCATGGAAATGTTGCCCGCGCCTTCATTTGCAATCAGTTCGGGGATGGCGAGCGGAGAGAGACGGTCCGGTCCGCGGTCGAAGAGCGTCTTCCAGGATTCGCCGTTGGTCTTCATGCCGCCGATGCCGTTGCCGATGATCGTTGCGACGCGATCCATGTCGGGCTTGTTCTCGTCGGTGAAGCCTGCGTCCTTCCAGGCCTCGACCGCCGCCGCCACACCGTAGATGGAGAACGGATCCATGTGACGTGCCGCCTTGCGGTCCACATAGCCCTTCTCCGCGAGATAGGCGTCGAAATCCTTGAGTTCACCAGCCACCTGGCAGGTGCAGCGAGAGGGATCGAACCTCGTGATGCGGCCAATGCCACACTTGCCGGCCTTGAGGGAAGCCCACGTGGCGTCCTTGCCGTTTCCTACGGGCGTAACCATACCGAGTCCGGTGATGACGATCTTCTTCATTTTCATGTCTCCTTCTGCTTAAGTCGTTTTGGTTTAAATTGGTATTATTAGAGGTAAGGCCACTGCATGTACGTTCCGGCATAGGTAAGACCGGC
>JAFXEA010000241.1 GCA_017521065.1 Kiritimatiellia bacterium
CCGTCGGTTTTCCCGGCAGCGACAAACGACAATTCGCAGCCACAATCTCCTCCCTCCAGCTCGAAAATGGGCTTCATTTTGGCCAATCGCCCGAAATCGACCACCAGCATCTCGCCTGGTGCGATGTAGATTCTGTCGGTATCCCTGTACCAGCGGTCTATTCCACCATCCTTCACTATCCACATCTGCATGGGCGAAATCCGGGGATTTCTCCCGTATTCGGCAACAGATATCGCCTCAGACATCGCATCAAACGAGCGCGACGCCATATCGCGGTAGCGCGGCAGTGTGCGGGCCCAGCTGGCCATCATGAAACCTTTCAGATGCGACGGATCGAAACGCTGGCTGCAATACGAAACCATTGTCTGAAAATTGTCAGGCACTCCCCACACCGAACCGCAAGGCACCTGATCGAAGCCGGCCTTGTCGAGCTTCTCGTACAACCTCACCTGCTTTACCGTGCTGTCGAACGGGGACCAGTAGTACCAGTTGCTCAAAAGCGCGGA
This sequence comes from Kiritimatiellia bacterium, assembly GCA_017521065.1. Classification (GTDB taxonomy): domain Bacteria; phylum Verrucomicrobiota; class Kiritimatiellia; order RFP12; family UBA1067; genus UBA1731. Next base: position 507 of record JAFXEA010000241.1, read on the forward strand.
TTTCGGACAGCGCGAAATGAATTCTTCCGGACGGTTCACTCCCGCATCGGCCCAGCACCAGGGCCGCATCCCCTTTTTCTCGACGGTCTTCAGAAACCAATGGAAATCCTTCCACCATAATTCACCCTGGCGGACGACGGCAAAGTCGGTATACTGCTGGTTTGGAGTTTCCTCATCGTATCCGATATGCATCAACCGGGGTCTATCGAACATATCGGCAATATCACCTATCAGGTCTTCGCAAACCCGGTAGTATTCGCTTGTCGAGACCTGCCGATGGTAGTGCTTGAGCCACGAGTCGTGCGAAGTGGAAAAATTCAGTTTCGGAATCGCCTCAATCCCCATCTTCCGCAGACGTCTGACTTCACCAAGCATTTTCTCAGGAGACCAGGAACCTTCAATCGCCAGTTCGGGATGGCTGGGAAACACAACTCCATCGCCAACATCGATCACGACCTGATTGACGCCGGTCTCCAACATCCTGACGACCCACTCGCGCCATACGTTCTCGTTGAAAAGCAATTTTCCGGAAAGTCCGCGAATCCGGCAATAGGATGTATCGAACCTGTCCGCAGGACGGTCGTACCACATATTGGTGCTCAGATGCACCAGATACGCCCATGTATATTTACACTTCATGCCGAACCTTTCAAAATCTGATTAAAGCCAGTCCGGAATCGGAGCGCGCACCGCCGCCGGACGATCGGAGAGCTTGAATTTGAGTTCGCCGCCGCACTCCAGTTCTTCCACGGCAATCCACGGCGACAAGAATGCACGTCCGTTGAAGACGTATCCGGCAGGATAGATGGACCTGGTGCTCTCACGCTCTACAGATATCTTCAACTTGCCCCTGGCGAAACGCATCTCGGCGGAAGCGACTGAAGGTGTGCCCAGAAGATAATAGGGCGTACCTGTCAGCGGATATATGCCGAGACTGTTCCAGACATACCAGGAACTTGTAGCCCCAGAATCATTGTTGCCGGGACATCCGCCCTCGCCGGCGGAGAACCTGCATCTACGCACCAGATCGACGACCTCAGCCGTACGGTCTGGCTTGCCGCACCAAATGTACGCATATGGCGTATCCATGTCCGTTTCGTTGTTCAAACCCTCAAAGCTGCCCAATTTGCGCTCACGATCCTTTGCGGGTGTCCATTCCGGGAATACCTGCCCACGGCAGAAGAACCGGTCCAACAGAGCCAAATATCCGTCAAAACCTCCCGCCATGGAAACGCGCTCTGCCATGCCAGGATGGGGTCTGAACGAATAGTTCCAGTGGTTGCCTTCGTAATAATTGGTATTCGCATGGAGAAGAGCGGTCTCGACATCGTACGCTTTTTTCCATACGGCGGCCTTTGCTTTGAGTTCTCTTGCGTAGGAATTGTCCTCGCAACTTTCGGCCACGTACGCCGCAGCCCGATAGGCCCCGGAAAGATCTAGCGCGTGCGTAGGCGACATTCCTGAAATGTCGGCGTGCGCAAACTCAAGCGCAAAAGTCTTTTTGAGGCGAGGATAATCCTTCTTCGAAAATACGCCACGGAAAAACGCATCCGTCAATGTATATACCGGCAACGCAGTCGCCTGCATGTCCTTATGGACTATTGTGTCATCCATGATCTGGCAAATCGGTGAAAAACCTTTTCGTTCCACCGTCGCGATGATATGTTCGCACATGCCCTTGGCAGTAGCCGCGTCAAACGAAAGAACAAGCGGCAACTGCGTTCGGTAAACATCCCAAAACGTGGAGAAATCGATGTACCCGACGCCACAATCCGAAGGCTTCAAAAGAGAGTGGTACAGTGTGGAATAGAAGAGAGAGCGCAACTTGGCATCTTCGAAATCCACATCGATACGCGACAGTTGGCGTTCCCACTCCGCGCGTGTAGCGGATTCGACCCCATCAAAACCAAGATTCCTCGCCGATTTCGCGCGGTTTGCGGCCTCTTCCGCTCCAGCGAGCGAAAACCCAACGTAAGCTTCGGCTGATGGATCCCTGAATCCGAAATCTAATACGCCGTCAGAGTACGACGATGTCTCCACCGCCCCCTTGAAACACACCGAGAAATAAATGTCCACTCCGTAGAAGCGGACGCGCCCACTCCAGACGCCCCTTTCGGACTCCGTGGCTTCGTACGCCTGCGGACATTCCGTCTTGTATGGCGGATAAGCGCCGTGTACTTACAGTGCCTTAAGCCCCCCCTGCCTCAAATTCAATCTCAAGCGTCCGCTGCCGGAATTGAAGCGGTACCGGTGACACGCCGCATATCTGCCGACCGTCAGTTCGAACGATGTTCCATAGTCGGCCAAAACCCCGGTATAGTATCCCGGACGCGCGGATTCAGCATCCAAACGGGACTGTGCGCCAAGATTTGCTCCGTCGACGTATGGAGTGAAAAGAAAGTAATTGTAGAATTTGTTTATCCATCCGGTACCGCTATGATGGAAATGCGTAATGCCCCAAGCGTAATTTCGATCGCCGATTACAGGCGCCGGACCA
>JAFXEA010000242.1 GCA_017521065.1 Kiritimatiellia bacterium
ATAACGATACAGTACGAGGATGAGGGACCGTTCTGCGAGGTCAGGCTTCAGGAGTGCTTCGGTATGCTTGCGACCCCGAAGGTGGCGGACGGCAAGGTGCCGGTCGTGATGAGGCTTCTCTCGCCGGCGCAGCGTCCGGTGCAGGTGACGAAGGATCTTGCGAGCTTCTGGAAAGAGGGGTATCCGCTCGTCCGCAAGGATATGCGAGGACGCTACCCTAAGCACTACTGGCCTGAGGATCCGTTCACCGCCGTAGCCACCCGCCGCGTCCGCCCTCTGGATTAGATCGCCTTTTCTTAGGAGATATTCTGATCAATCGGGCAGGGAAGAGTTTCATCCTTGCTTGATTTTTTTTTGATTGCGTAAATTTCAAGGAACGGCTTTGGCGGTATGCGCTTTGTGGCGGACGCATGAACTGGCGTGGGATTGTTGACCAGAAGCGTACGGACTATATGCAGCGTACCTACAAGAATATGTTTTTAAGGTCTGATAGTTGTCTGGCGTGATTTCCGTCTTGATTTGCGAGACGGGATTTCGTACAATATGCGCCATGAAGCGAAAAATAAAATTTAAACGGATTTTGCTCAAACTCTCCGGCGAGGTTCTCGCCAATCGCGAGACCGGAGAGTGCATCGACCCCAAGCGTCTGGCTTTTGTGGCCGAGCGTGTCAAGAAGATCCACAAGCTTGGATGTGAGGTTGGAATCGTTCTTGGCGGCGGGAACATATTCCGTGGCCTTTCTGGTTCGGAGAATGGCGTCAATCGCGTGACCGGTGACTCTATGGGCATGCTTGCCACGATCATCAACGGTCTTGCGATGATGAACGCTCTCGAGGCGATTGGCGTTCCCACGCGTGTGATGACATCCATCGACATGCCTAAGCTTGCTGAACCGTTCATCCAGCGCAAGGCGATTCGCCATTTCGAGAAGGGGCGCGTGTGCATCTTCGCGGGCGGCACTGGCAACCCGTACTTCTCCACCGATTCTGCGGCGGCTCTCCGCGCAAGCGAGATCGGTGCTGACGTGCTTCTCAAGGCCACAAAGGTTGACGGCATCTACACAGCCGATCCGAAGAAGGATCCCAAGGCGAAGAAGTATGGTTCGCTTAAGTATGAGACCGCGCTCGAGAAGCGTCTCAAGGTCATGGACTCCGCAGCGTTCGCGCTCTGCATGGATAACGACATTCCGATCGTCGTGTTCGATTTCTTCGACGGTAACGCGCTTGAGCGCGTTGTAAAGGGAGAGGCTGTAGGCACGATTGTCAGCGACAGGTGAACAGACGGAAACAATCAACGGTAAGGTGGCACTAGCATGGATTTGACAGCACAGACAAACAAGATTGCCGCTCAGTCGGAGCTTGTGAAGAAGATACGTGAAGAGGTCGGCAAGGTGATTGTCGGTCAGGAACGTCTCATAGACAGGCTCATACTTGCGCTTGTCACGGATGGGCATATCCTTCTTGAAGGTGTTCCCGGTCTCGCAAAGACGCTCAGCGTGAACACGCTTGCCAAGGCTCTCGGTCTTGACTTCAAGCGCATTTCGTTCACTCCGGACCTTCTGCCTGCGGATGTCGTAGGCACGTTGGTGTATTCGCCGAAGACCGGCGAGTTCACGCCGAAGAAGGGACCTGTGTTCACGAATCTGCTTCTTGCGGACGAAATCAACCGTGCACCGGCTAAGGTGCAGAGTGCGCTTCTTGAATCCATGCAGGAGCGTCAGGTCACCATCGGTGACGAGACGTACCGTCTGCCAGCTCCGTTCCTTGTGCTTGCGACGCAGAACCCCATAGAGCAGGAAGGCACGTATCCGTTGCCTGAGGCTCAGGTCGACCGTTTCATGTTCAAGTGCCTTGTCGAGACTCCTTCCAAGTCCGACGAGCGTCGCATCATGGAACGTTTCGCCCAGGGCGCGAAAGCGCCTGAAGCTGAGACTGTGGCGACACCCGAAGCCATCGCATCTTTGCGTGATACGCTCAAGGAGGTCTATTGCGACGAGAAGGTCGGAGACTACATCCTTGACATCGTGTTCGCAACGCGTGAACCTGAGAATGTGAAGGGGCTTGAATCCCTCAAGGAGCAGATTCAGGTTGGTGCGTCTCCGCGTGCGACGCTTGCACTCAACAAGGCCGCCCGTGCGAACGCACTCGTCAATGGCCGTGCGTACGCCACCCCCCAGGATGTTAAAGCCGTTGTGTACGATGTGCTTCGACACCGTATTCTCCTCACATATGAGGCCGAGGCTGAGAACATCACGAGCGACAAGATCATAGACAAGATTCTGTCTGTCATCCCAGTCCCGTGATAAAGGCGTAAATCGCAGAAGGACACCAATGCGCAGAAGAAACTTCATCAAATCAGTCCTGTCGTTTTCGGCTGTACCGTATATGCGCACTTTTGCGTCGCAGGCGAAGCCGTATCTGCGCATGGGTGTTCTGAGCGATACGCACGTCCGCAAACCGGGCTGGACGCTCGATCCGTTCATCGGGGCCTTGAAGTGGTTTGATTCGCAGAAGGTTGACGGCGTCATAATAGCTGGCGACATTGTGGATCAGGGATTGACGGAACAGCTGCGCCATGTCGGCGCGG
>JAFXEA010000243.1 GCA_017521065.1 Kiritimatiellia bacterium
AGAGGCGACAGAGGAGCAGTCATGAGTTGGTTTTTGGGTGGAATTCTTTTCTTGATCGTTGGATATTTTACGTACGGAAAACTTGTTGAAAAGATATTCCTGCCCGATGACCGCAAGACGCCTGCCGTCGATCATCCTGACGGGGTTGATACTCTTCCTCTTCCGCAGTGGAAGAACATGCTGATCCAGCTCCTGAACATCGCAGGCGTAGGTCCTGTCATCGGCGTGATTCTTGGAATCAAGTTCGGAAAGGTTGCGCTTCTCATAATTCCTGTCGGATGCGTTCTCATGGGGGCGGTGCATGATTTTGTCGGTGGCATGATGTCCTTGCGCAACGATGGCGCGAATCTTCCGCGCATAGTGCGCAAGTATCTCGGTGGCGCATACGCGACTGTGTTCTCCTGGGTTATGGCGGTTCTTCTGCTTCTGGTGGTGGCGGTGTTCATCAATGTACCGGCGAACCTAATCGACAAGACTGTCCTTCCTTCCATTTCCTTCTTCTGGTGGGCGGTTGCCATTATCTTCGCATACTATATCGCTGCGACTCTGTTTCCTGTGGACAAGATCATAGGCAGGGTATATCCGTTCTTCGGCGCACTTCTCATCGTCGGATCAATGGCTATATTTGGTGCTCTCGTTTGGGATGGGTCTAGATACCCGGATATCTTTTCCGACTCAGCGCTTTTCACCGATTTCCAGAAGGCGAATCCTCTGTTCCCGTGCCTTTTCGTGACCATTGCCTGCGGAATCATTTCGGGGTTCCACGCAACGCAAAGCCCGATTGTCGCCCGCACGATGACGAGCGAACGTCAGGCACGATCGACGTTTTTCGGGATGATGGTAGCAGAAGGGATCATTGCCATGATATGGGCTGCCGCCGCGTTGGCTATCTACAACATCTCGCCGGACAACCTTAATCTTGCGGGACCTGTGGTGCTCGGCAACATCACAACGCACTTCCTTGGAAAGTGGATGGGCGGTATCACTGTGTTTGCCATTGTCGTTCTTGCCGTGACAAGTGGCGACACAGCCCTCAGAAGTGCGCGTCTCAGCATCTCCGAGATGTTCAGTATCGATCAGGTCAGCCTTTTGAAGCGAATAATGACGACCCTTCCGCTCATCCTGATCGTGGCGGCTCTTCTCTGGTGGTCGAATCTTAGCGCGAAGACGTTCAGCAACCTCTGGAACTATTTTGCGTGGGGTAACCAGATGCTTTCGGCGACGACCCTCATGGCCGGCACCGTATGGCTGCTGCGTGAAGGGAAGAAGCTCTCCTGTTGCGTGACACTTCTTCCCGGGATGTTCATGACATCCGTTATTGCCACATTCATCCTGTGGACTCCAGGAACGGGCGGCATGCCTGTCGGGATCGTCCCGGGCGGACTCTCACTGGGTCTTTCGGTTTCGATATCTGTTGCGGTTGCCTTGATGTTTGCGGTGTGGGTGATCCGTCGGGGATGTAGCCGATGATTTTCCGTCTGGCGTTTATAACGTTTTCTCTCATAACCGCCTTTGTCCCTGCGGTGTTTCTTCTACCGCGCCTAGCCCTTGGCCGCAGAGTCCGGATGCTGATCGCGTTTTCCCTGTTTCTGGTCTCATCGCAGTTTCTTGTGAACAGCCTGTTTGGCGGAAGCATGTTCTATCCGGCGTGGCCGCCGCCTGTCGTGTTTGCATGGGGAACGCTGAATTGTGCGCTGATGGTGTTCTTCTTCATGCACGTTCCTGGCTACCTGTTTCTTTGGTGTCTCACTGTCCGTTGGCGGCGCATTATTGTCGCTTTCTTTGTGGTTTCGTCCGTGGCGGTAACGGCTGTCGGCACTTATGAGAGCGTAAAGATACCACGCGTGAACGAAATCGAGCTTGCGTTCGACAATCTGCCTCATGAATTCGACGGCTACAGGATAGCTCAGATGTCGGATATCCACTGTTCCCAGATTACGCCACGTTCCCGTTTCGAGAAGATTGTCAGGCGCACAAACGCCGCCAAGCCGGACCTGGTATGTCTTACCGGCGATTATGTGGATGGCTGGGTGGATCAGCTCGGACACAAACTCGAACCGTTTTCAGGTTTCACTGCCCGTGATGGAGTGCTTGCAATCCCCGGAAACCATGAATGCTATTGGGGATGGAGCGAATGGCGTCCGTTTTTTGAGAATCTGGGATTTGTCGTTCTTGAGAATTCCTGGACGAACATAGTGCGCGGTCCGGCTTCCATTGTCGTTGCCGGTGTTCCGGATGTTGCTTCGTCAAGGCCGCTCAAGCGGGGCGTGGACGGACGAAAGATCCGGGATGGGGATGTGACCGTTTCTGGTCCCAACCACGAGGCCGCCTTTGCAGGCGCTCCGGAAGATGCCTTCCGCATTCTTCTGATGCACCGGCCTCATGCCGCAAGGTTCGCCGCCGAGAGATGCAATGTCCGCCTTCAGCTTTCGGGGCATACCCATGGAGGGGGATTGCCTGGGTTATACTGTTTGGTGTCCCATTGGAATCAAGGTCACGTGCGCGGCATGTATGAGGAAGGGCGAATGAAGCTCTACGTCTCTCCCGGCACAGGGCAGTGGGCGGGATTCCCCCTCCGTCTTTTAAATCCCGCTGAAATAACTCTATTTACTTTGAGGCGAAGCAAGAAATAAGATCGCGTTGCATTTATGGACTTGCCTCTATCTGTCAGGTGTGTCTGCGCGTATGTTGATTGTTCTGCAAATCTCTCCATGTTTTTGGCGGTACGTTGAACGCTGTTGAGAACGCCTGAAGAAAATATGTCACTGAAGAGAACCCTGATTTTATTGCGATTTCGGATATGTTCAGTTCGGTTGTCAAAAGAAGGTGCTTGGCTTCTTCCAGACGCGTTCTTGCAATCTCGCCCTGCACTGTGATACCGAGAATGTTTCGGAATGTCTTTGTCACGGATGTATGAGACCGTCCCAGGGTCTCAAATACGTCTGAGGCTGATATCCCGTGTTTTGCATTGCGTTGTATGTACACGAGCGCATCCGCCAGCCATGCGGGTTCTACTGGCGCCGTTTCAGATGAAGCTCTTGCGACAACCCCTGTCGGCGGTATCTGTTTGATGAGCATGCGTTTCGGGATTCCATTATCAATCATGTCCGCAAGGGTCTCTGCGGCTGTATGACCTATCTTTCGCGTGTTGGGGTCTATGCTGGAAAGCATAGGTTTGGCTGTGCCGCATATGATTATGTCATTGTCCAATCCAAGAACCGCGACTTCACGCGGTACGTTTATTCCTGCTGAACGGCATATGCCGTTTATCTGCCATGCGCGAAGGTCGCTCGGACAGAATACCGCCACTGGTTTGGGCAGCGAAATCAGCCACTTTTCAAGCAACTTTGCATCCTTTGGCGGAGCCATGACATCACTTATGTGGTCGGAGCTGTCAAGATCGTAGGCAATTTCATTTTTGGAGGAATATACCTCGCAGCTGAATCCGGCGCGGCGCAACCGTCTGACGAAAGCCTTTTTGCAGTATGCAGATGTGCGTCCACCGCCGTACGGACAGTATGCGAAGTTCTTGAATCGCCTGTCCAGAAAATGTTCGGCGGCGAGGAGTCCAACGGATTCGTGTCTTGTCTTGACTACTGCAAAGCCGGGAAGCGGATTTTCATAATAGATGTCCACGACCGGTTTCCCGGTTGATTTCAGCAATCGTGCGAATGCGTTCGAGGTTACGCGTGCGATGAAACCGTCCATGGCGCTGCGGATGTGACGATGGCGCAGATCGCCCAGTGTCATGAATTGTAGATGCCAGTCGTCGCGATTCTGCGCGTAGGTTATTATGCCTTCGCACAGTTGACGGCCAAATGCCCTCGAACGCTCCACAATCAATCCGATGCGAAATATTTTCTTTGTCTGCATACGTGTGATTATACAACAAAAGGATATTTCTCGCTTGCGTATTTCCTGTACGGCATTTCGTGCATTTCGTAGTCTTGAATATCTTAATCTTTATTCCTGTGTGCATGGTATAATAGCAGGCGTTATGGCGAATAAGGTGGAGATACTTGCTCCGGCAGGTGATATGACGTGTCTGCAGGCAGCTCTCGATGCGGGGGCTGATGCGGTTTACTTTGGTCTTGGCGAGTTCAACATGCGTCAACGCGCTGGGATTAATTTCACTGTTGCTGATCTGCCGGAGATCAAACGGCGATGCGAAGAGGCGCGTCCTGGGGGTGAGCCGGTGAAGCGCTATCTCACGCTCAATTCAATCATCTTCGAGGATGAGATGGAGAAGGTGGATGGGCTCATCGAGGTGGCAAAGCCTTATGTGGATGCGTTCATCGTCGCGGACTGGGGTGTTGTCGCCGTCTGCAAGAAACACAATGTGCCGTTCCATGTCTCCACGCAGATGAGCATCTCCAATTCCACTGCCGTCAAGTTCCTCAAGGAGCAGGGTGCTACGCGTGTCGTCCTGGCGCGTGAATGTACGCTTGACGAGGTGCGTAGGATCGTTCGCGATGGAGGACTTGAGATAGAGTGTTTCGTCCATGGTGCGCAGTGTGTCGCCGAAAGTGGAAGATGTCTCATGAGCCATGACGCATATGGATGCAGCGCAAGCCGCGGCGAATGCCGCCAGCCGTGCCGCCGCACGTTCGTGCTGAAGGCGGTGGATCTCTATTCGGACGGTGAAGGGCGGCCTGTGCACGAATCGGATACGGAGTTCACGGTGACGCCGCATACAGTCCTTTCGGCCAAGGACCTCTGTTCGCTTCCTTTTGTGGACAAGCTTATCGAAGCGGGGATCGCATCGTTCAAGATTGAGGGGCGCGCGCGCAATCCGGAATATGTGATGACGGTCGTCGGCGCCTACCGTGAGGCCGTGGATGCCGTGCTTGCCGGTACGTTCACCCCTGAACTTGCCGAAACGCTTGTTGAGCGCACACGCCGTTTCTTCCACCGGGAATATTCGAAAGGTCTTTACTTCGGCCGTCCCGGGGTGGATCAGTTCACGGACGGGCCGAACTCCTTCGCCAAGGAGGTGAAGCGTCATTCGGGGGTTGTGCTCGACTATTTCCTTAAGGCGAAAATCGCTCAGGTGAAGATACAGGATGCCGCCCTCAAGGTCGGCGATCTTGTGCAGGTGCACGGTCCCACTACAGGAGTGCAGGAATTCAGGATTGAATCGCTCCGTCGCGATGACGAAATCCCGGAGATTGCGGAGAAGGGGACTTGGGTGACGTTCCCCGCACCGCGCTGCCGTGTGGGCGACAAGGTGTTTCTGATCTGCCCAACGGAACATGGTGGCTGTGCATGAAAAGGGCGTTCCTTCATGTCGCATTGTGCATTGCGCTGTGTCTGCCGCTCTGCGGGGCGAAGCGGCAGTCTGATATCGCAACGGATCTTCTCGGGTCCCTGATGAACTCTGCGTTGATGTTTCGTCCCAAGGGCGAGGTGCGTAATGAACTTGCCGAAGCGTCGATACATATCGCCCCTGACGAATGGGTCGAGATAGCGCAGGTGTTCATGGAGGTTGTGCTGGTAATCCAGAAGTCCGGAAAGCGGCGCGAAGCACATCTTGCGAAACTGAAGGCGCAGGGTATCGAGGAGGAGCCGATGTCCGCCGCCGGAATTTCATTTGAGATTGAGGCGTTGGGGAACCGCTTCGCGTTCGACAGATACGGATACCTGCATTTCGACGACAGGTTTGTGAAGCCTGACGAACGCAGGCCGCTTGAGCGTCTGGAAGGGATGTACCGCAAATTCCACAGGCGTTGGCTAGCCGTACAGTCGGCAAAAGCGAAGGGCGGGAAGAAATTGCCTCCGGCGGCCACGATAGCGGACCGCGCGGCGGAATGGCGGGTGCGACGAGTGCCGGTTTTCAAGGGATTCGAGGACGACCGGTATCAGGAGCATGACGGACTTATCGTAAGGTGTGTGGACGAGTTCAACCGAAACAGGGCGGCATGGGCTGGCGCGACACCCGAACAGGCAAAGCGCATCCCTATGCTCACAACGGCGCTTGTTAAGTCCCACATGATAGAGGAGACCGGTGGGCGCGATGCGAAATCTCTGGCGGCATGGGATGTGGATCCTGAACAGGTGAATGTTCCTGGTGACTGGAGCGAAGCGAAAGAGAAGATTGGACTTAAAAAGCCGTCAAGACGCAACGAAGGGACTCCGGAACAGAACATCAGGGCGGCGATAAAGTTCCTTGTGCGCAAAGGGTTCGGCGCAAGCGGACAGCCCGCTTCCCGCAGGGCGAAAGGGGTGTTCGACGATTGGCAGACCGCCCTTCGCCGCTACAACGGCAGAAATGATGAGATGGTGGATGGGCGCAGCTACAGCGAAACCTACGCCGACCATATCGTGTCCAGGGCAAAGGATCCTTCGCGTTTTGTCGCCATCAGGAAAAGGCTGAAAGAGTGACAAATAAGGGAGGCGCTTGCAAAACCTCGTGCATGGGAGGGGCAGCGTCCTCGCTGCCCGCGATTTGCCGCCGCACGGGCAACGAGGACGTTGCCCCTCCCGGGTTTTGAAAGTGTCTCAAGGATGTGATATAATTCTCGGAAATGAAAACAAAGACCACTTCATTTGCTGTCTCTAAAATCCTTCTTTGGCTGCCGTTGGCATGTCTTGTCGGGTTTGTGATAGGATCATGGGGCGCGAAGGAAGAGCTTCGCGCGTTCAAGGGAAGCGTTAAGGAAGGACAGAAGGAGTCTGCCCGGAAGGCGGGAGGCTTCGATACCTTCGCCAACATGGTGAAGATTCCGGAGATGGCGCGCCGTCCACGCAAAGGCAAGCGTCCGGTGAAGAAGAGCGTCAAAGCCGTTTCGACAAACTCCGTGATGGTCGCAGAAGCTTCACAGAAAACCGTCCAGGACAACCAGCCAACCAACGCAGTCGCAGAAAAGTCTCCGGATCGCAAAACGCCGCCGCGTCTTTCGCGCGAGGATCTCCGCGCCCGCATAGAGGAGGCACAGGAACTTTGGCGCACGAGGGTGGATGTATCCCGTGCGCAGTGGAAAGACAAGCTGAAGCTTTCCGGAGAATCCGAAAAGGCGTTCGATGCCGCACTTCAGGAAATGAACGAACGTCTTTACGACAGCGTTGCCGCCGTTGCCGATCTTGTGGCCGACATGGATACGATGACCCCTGAACTCGGGTTGCGTCTTGTCGGTGAGACGAGCGCAATCATGGCGGAGACGTACGACCGAATCGGCGCATGCGTGCCGCAGGATATGCGGTCCGACGTGTCGTCCATGCAGATGGTGGATTTTGTGGATCCGGGCGTCGCTGAGCCGTTGATTGGGGTACAGGGCAAGCTGGAAGGGCTCACCCGTCCCGGCGGAAGGCAGAGATGAACTCGCTGCGCAGGATATGGCATACGGCACTTTGGGAGTGGGGCGGCGCGATCAGGAGCCGCCGGGCTCTTGTGATAC
>JAFXEA010000244.1 GCA_017521065.1 Kiritimatiellia bacterium
ATTGGCTCTCTTGTTCTCGTCGTTCAAGGGTAGTTCAGAGTTCGAAGTTCAGAGTTTGAAGTTTAGAGTTTGAAGTTTAGGACAGAGGACAAAAGACAGAAGACAAAGGATCTTGGCTGTTGATCGCGAAGCACCACCCAGCCGAAACCAGAAACCAGAAACCAGAAACCAGACAACTAATGAACCGCATCACATCACTTGGCAAGGCACTTCAGGTGCTCTCCTTCTACCGCTGGGCGTTTGGCGACCTGACGGAGCAGGATTCCGATGTGGGAATGCTGGCGGAGTATCTGGTGGGCGATGTGCTGGGCTGCCTGCCTCCGGCGCGTGCGGTGAACTCGCCGTTTGACCTCACCATGAAGTCTGGAACGACAATCGAGGTGAAATCCGTTACGCACAAGTATCGGCAGAAGGGCAGAACGCCCTGCTATCGCTGGGACGTCTCCACGCAGGCCGAAGCGCTGAAGGGGAAGCGTCCGATCGCCGACGTGTGGATTTTCATGATGGCCTCTTTCCCTCGCGGGACCTCGCGCACGCCGCGTGTGTTCCAGGCGTTCGATCTCGGCAATTGGTCCGCATACGCAGTTTCGGGCGAGCATCTGCGCACATCGGGCTGCACAAGCTACGTATCCGAATCAACGCTTCGCCGCCTCGGCCTTGAACCGTTCCCGTTGAAGAAACTGAAGCGCATCCTTGACCACGAAATACGCTAGGCAGTGGGCGAGTTTGAAGTTCAGAGTTCAAAGTTCAGAGTTTAGAGTTAAGAGTTCGAAGTTTAGGACAGAGGACAAAGGCTCTTTGCTGTTGAACGCGAAGCACCTCCCAGCCGAAACCCGAAACTAGAAACTAGAAACTAGAAACCCGAAACCACGAGCCACGTACCATGAAAGTCACTTCCACAGACATCGCCGGCGTCAAGATCATCGAGCCGGACGTCTTTGGCGACGCGAGGGGATGGTTCTGCGAAACATACAATGACCAGCGCTACCGCGACGCGGGAATAGACAATGTGTTTGTGCAGGACAACGAAAGCTTCTCGTCGAAGGGCGTTGTGCGTGGACTCCACTGGCAGGCCGCGCCGCATACTCAGGCGAAGCTCGTTCGCGTGATCCAAGGGGCGGTGTGGGATGTTGTGGTCGACATCAGAAAAGGTTCGCCCACATACGGCAGACATGTTACAGCAACGCTGACAGGCGAGAATCGCCTGCAGTTCTACATCCCTCGTGGCTTGGCGCATGGTTTCATAGTTCTGGAGGACAACACGCTTTTCAGCTACAAGTGCGACAATCTCTATTGCCCCGCAGCCGACCGTGGAATGCGATTCGACGACCCTGCGCTGGGAATCAAGTGGCCAGATATTGGAGTGCCGCTCATACTCTCGCCCAAAGACCAAAAACATCCTCTGTTGGCCGATATTGCGCCATGGGAAGATGAAACATGAGCGGCTGCACATATTCAAAGTGACGTACCGCGTGATAGGGCTGAGTGCTCGGATTGGTGATTTTGGGAACTGAACATCCAAGTCTGGGTAATTTTTTGAACGGATATGTAGTGTCGCCATGAAACGGCTATTCATATCGAGTGTGCAGAAGGAATTCGAGCACGAACGGGCTGCAATCAAGCGGATGATTGAGTCCGATCCGATACTGAAGCCGTATTTCACTGTGTTTGTCTTTGAGATAGATGCACCGGCTTCGGACAAATCCACGCAACAAGTCTATCTAGGAGAAATCGAGAAAAGTGACATCTATCTTGTCCTGATTGGGAATCGATATGGATATTGCCGTGAAGGGGAATTGTCTCCAACGGAACAAGAATTTGACAAAGCCAGGGAACTGGGGCTCACGAAACTGGTAATGGTGAGAGGTTCGGACAACTCGAAGCGAGAAGATCGTGAAGCGCGCTTCTTGGACAAGGTTTCAAAAGAACGTGTGCGCGTCAGATATCAGGATGCGGAACCGGAACAGGCGGTCGACGATCTGCTGGACGAGGTGCGGAACAGCCTTCGCGACATCATGCTTGACGACGGTATTTTGTCGGAGAAGCCGTTTGAAGATCAGTGTCTGGCCGATGCTTCGCTGGAGGACATTGATGCGGCCCGAATCGCTTGGTTTGTCGAGAGAGCCGTCCGTATACGTCAGGCCAAATATCCGCCAAACCCGTCGGTTGTTGACGTCCTGCGGTCGTTGCACTTGTTTGACGCTAAGCGGAACGCGCCGACGAAGGCAGGTGTGCTACTGTTCGGGCGTGACGTACAGGGACCGTTTCCCAGTTCTGCTATAAAGTGCGCGTGTTATCCAGGAACAGAAAAGCGCAAGCCCAACATTGACATGGAGCTTGTCGAGGGAGATCTGTTTCTGATGGCTGACCAGGCGATAGCATTCATCAGCCGACACCTGAATCATGGTGCCGGAGTACATAGCCACGGCGCGGCAGCGGACGATGTGGACGAGATTCCGAACACGGTGATCGCCGAGGCCGTCAACAACGCAATCGCCCACCGAAACTATGCGAGTATTGGCAGCATTCAGGTTGAGGTCTACTCGGATCGCGTGGAGGTCATCAGCCCAGGACGGATCCACCGCGCGATAACCGTTTCCGAATTGTACAAGAAACACGAGTCGTTTGCCACGAATCCGCGAATCGCCCGTGCCATGTATCAGGTCAAGTACATTGAGACGATTGGAACCGGGTTGACCGACCTGTTAGAAGAGTGCCGGAAAAAGGGACTTAGAACGCCCTTGCTCGAGGAGATGTCGGGGCGTTTCCGCATTGTTATCTGGCGTCCTCAGACCAGAACCGATGCGGTTGGCAATCGTCTGGAAGGTTCACAGAAAACGCCACAGAAAACGCCACAGAAAACGCCACAGAAAATCCTAGCGTCAATTCGTGCGAATCCGTTTGTAGGAACGCAGGAGATGGCGGATATGTTTGGAGTGGAAAGAAGTACCGTGGCGCGCGCGATTGCAAAACTTAAGCGGTCTGGTGTACTGCGTCGCATTGGCCCTGACAAAGGTGGACATTGGGAAGTAATTGAGAAATTAGATGAATGAGGCGAAAACTGGTTTGACCTGTTTCACAAAGGGAAAGTTGAAAGGTTTGTTGTTGAGCTGAAGTCGGCGGGCGTGGAGTTTTTCGCCGGTGTGCCGGATTCGCTACTGAAGGGCTTCTGCACGTATGTGACCGACACCTGTGTTGTGGAAAAAAGCCACTCCACCACTTCTACTCCACCAATGGGGTCAGACTCTCTCTCACTTATAAAGTTCAAAGTTTGAAGTTCAAAGTTGGTTTTGCTAGGATAGAAAATGTAGTGGTGGGTTGACGCGGAAGTCGGATGTCGGGCAATGATGAGCCGATGTCGGCAAAAGAGAACCAGGAAACAAAGGACAAAAGACATAAGACAAAGGATGGTGGCTACTGAACACCGCGCATCTTCCAGCCTCATCCTCTGTCCTAAAGATTTTAATCTTGAATGCCGATTGTTTCCACTACGGACATGGCATGGTTGGAAGCAGATTTTTGGCAACAACAAAGAAAGGAAAAAACAATGGACATTAACACGTTCATAGAGAACTTCGCCGGGCAGTTTGACGATACGCCCGCCGATCAGATTACACCAGATACGATCTTCGCCGATCTTGATGAGTGGTCGTCTCTGACGGCACTCTCCATCATCGCGATGGTGGATGAAGAGTATGGTGTTACGCTCAAAGGTGATGACATCAAAAACGCCACAACCGTTCAGGATCTTTTCAACGCCGTAACGGCGAAGAAGTGATTACAGAGAAGTCACGAAATACACCAAACACACGAAGAGGCGAGAAATTATTTCATAGTCCTTTGTGCGTTTCGTGTATTTCGTGGTTTTTATAAAAGGGAAAGTTTATGGCATTCTGCGAGTTCAAGAATGTGCACATAGTTGGCGTCGCCGCCGGTGTGCCGAAGAACATTGTCAGCAATCTAGACCTCAAGTCAGGCGATGGTTCCATATCAGGGGATTACTCGCCAGAGGCATTTGTCGAGATGACTGGCGTCAAGGAGCGGCGTGTATCTGAAGTGCTGACAACGAGCGATCTTGGATTCGCGGCTGCTGAAAGGTTGATCGCGGACATAGGGTGGGACAAAGCGACTATTGACGCGATCCTTTTCGTGTCGCAGACGGCAGATTATGCACTTCCCGCGACGGCCTGTATCCTTCAGGATCGACTTGGACTTTCCAAGGAGTGCTATGCGGTGGACATTGCGCTTGGATGTTCGGGTTGGGTCTATGGGCTCAGCATAGCGTGTTCGCTCGCTTCGTCTGGTGCGATGAAACGTATACTTCTTATCGCAGGAGATGCGAAGCGTCGCGCACCCCAACCGCTTGATCCTCTCTTCGGCTGTGCGGCAACCGCGACGGCGGTTGAGTTCGCTGAAGGTGCAGATGGTTTTAAGTTCCATTTTGGAACTGATGGGTCTGGATACGAGGCGATTATCATACCTGATAGTGGAAGCCGTAATCAGACTAGGCCAGAGTCCTTCATTCCAACGGAGTTCGAAGGCAAGATGATGCACCAGATGCAGACACACATGAAGGGCATGGATGTTTTTGGGTTTGGTATCACAACAGCTCCGAAGTCGGTGAAGAAGCTTGTTGAACACTTTGGTTTCGACTATCAGACGTATGATTGGTTCCTTTTCCATCAGGCAAACATGAAGATGAACAACATGATCGTCAAGAAGTTGAAACTTGATCCGGCGAGGGTTCCGAGCGAGATGTACAACTTCGGCAATACGTCGTCTGCTTCGATCCCGCTTTTGCTTGTCACGCAAATCAGGAATCAGGTTAATGACAAGAAGCAGAAGTTCCTTTGCTGTGGTTTTGGCGTCGGACTATCGTGGGGTACTGTCGCATTTGAAGACGCAATCCATGTGAGCGAACTTGTCGAGGTCGACGACACTGCGGAGAACTACGGGTACAAACTATGAGCAACTACAATCCATTCACACTTGAAGGAAAGACGATACTTGTGACAGGGGCGTCGTCGGGAATTGGCCAGACGACGGCTATTGAATGCTCGAAGATGGGCGCGAAGCTCGTCATCACCGGACGCAATGCTGAACGGTTGCAGGAGACATTCAATCAGTTAGAAGGCGAAGGGCATAGGCAAATTATTGCCGAACTCACTGATGGCGAGGACGTCAATCGGCTGGTCAGTGAATGTTCCGAATTGAATGGTCTTGTCCTTTGCGCGGGGAAGGGGAAAACTCTTCCGCTTTCATTTTGTTCTAAGGAAAAGTTTGACGATGTGTTTTCGGTCAACTTCAATGCTCCTGTTGAATTACTTAGACTCTTACTGAAGGCTAAGAAAATCACAAAATGTGGGTCTGTAGTTTTTGTTGCATCCATAGCTGGCATGCAGGGCCGAACAAGTCCTGCAAATGCTATGTATGGCGCATCAAAAGCGGCATTAGTGGCAACTATGCGTTATTTTGCTCGTGAATACAGTACGAAACTAATTCGTTTCAATTCTGTCAATCCGAGCATGGTGAATACTCCTCTGATTCAGCACGGGGCGATAACAGAAGAGCAGCGAAAAATTGATATGGCAAATTATCCGCTTGGACGATATGGAGAACCGCTTGACATCGCGCATGGCATAATCTACCTTCTTTCCGACGCGTCGTCGTGGGTGACTGGGCACTCGCTTGTCATTGATGGCGGCGTGACGATATGAGGTCCTTTAATGGCATACCTTACAATCAATAACGTCAAAATTCCCGGCGTGGCGGCGTGTGTGCCGAAGCGCGTGGAGGAAAATGTCGATCTGCCGTTCTTTGCGGATAGGGCAGAGGCGGAGAAGGTGATTGCATCCACAGGAATCGCCCGGAAGCGCGTCTGCGAGAATGGCGTTACGTCCAGCGACCTCGCTGTTCCTGCCGTGGAACGGATGCTTGACGATTTGGGTTGGAGCCCCGATACTGTCGATTGCCTCTTCTTCGTGAGCATGACGCGCGACTACATTGCGCCGCAGACGGCTTGTATTCTGCAGGACAGGCTTGGATTGCGAGATGGCTGCTTTGTGATGGACCTTCCTCTTGGATGCTCCGGTTGGGTTTATGGGTTGAGCGTAGTTGGATCGATGATGCAGACCGGGCAGATGCGGCGCGGTCTCTTGATCTGCGCGGAGACCAACACAAAGAACCGCAATCCGAATGATCGGGCGGTGCGCCCGCTCTTCGGTGATGCCGCAACGGTGACGGCGCTTGAATACGACGCCACCGCAAAGCCGATGAACTTTGCCTTCAACGTCGATGGAAGCGGATGGGAAGCCGTCCACATGCCATACGGCGGGATGCGGCAGCCAACGACCGTCGAAAGCTTGAAGGAAGTCGAGGTCGAGCCGGGGGTCGCGCGCAAGGGAACGGACATGGTTGTCAACGGCATGGATGTGTTCTCGTTCGCCATCAAGCGTCCGCCGATGCAGTTGAAGGAACTGATAGCCCATTTCAATATCGACCTAAATACGGTTGACTATTTGCTTCTGCATCAGGCGAACAAGTTCATCGACGAGAAGATACGCCGGTCGCTCAGGCTTCCGCCTGAGAAAGTCCCCTATTGTATGCTGGATTTCGGCAACGTGACGAATGCTTCGATTCCGCTTGTAATGGTAACGAAGATTGCAGATTCATTGCAGTCAAAGTCTAACCACTGTCTTGCCTGTGGCTTCGGCGTGGGGCTTGCGTGGGGCAGCGCCGAGTTTTACATTGAGAACGCGAAGATTTCGGAACTCGTGGAGGTGTGATGATGGCTAACAAGGAAAAACTTGCAGAGGTATTTGTGTCCGCCCTTGGCATTCCGCCAGAGGAAGTCGAGGCGGCGGAGTTCAAAGCGACGCGGCAATGGGATTCTGTAGGACATGTGAATCTCATGAATGCGATTGAGGAATCATTCGATATTTCGCTTGAGCCGGACGATATTATGGATTTCAAGTCGTTCAAAGTTGGGTTGGAGATACTTGGAAGATATGATCTGGAATCTCGATAAATTCGAATGTGCTCCGGCCGTCGTCACCGACGAGGGACGATTGGTGGACTACACCGAATTGCGTTGCCTATGCGACGAATGGGCGGCGAAGGTGCCGACGCGTTCGCTTGTCTTTCTGCTTGTCGGAAACAATCTTGATTCGCTCGTTGCGTATGTGGCGTGCCTGAACCACGGGATCGTGCCGCTGATGCTGGATGCGAAGATTGACGGACAGCTGCTGCAGCGGTTTATTGAGGTTTATCGACCCGATTTCATTTGGCGACCGGGTGAGAACGGGTATGTTTTAGAGAAAGGACTTCGGACTTCGGACCTCGGACATCCCGAATTGTTTAAGGACTTGGCGTTGTTGCTCACGACATCGGGATCGACGGGGTCGCCTAAACTTGTTCGGCAGTCTTATGAAAACATCAAGGCCAATACGCAAAGTATTGTTGAGTATTTGAAGCTCACTTCAACGGAGCGGCCAATCACGACGCTGCCGATGAACTACACATATGGACTTTCCATCATCAACTCACATCTGGCCGTTGGCGCAACGATTCTGCTCACGGAAAAGAGCATTATGCAGCGCGAGTTCTGGAACTTTTTCACGGAACAGGGCGCTACGAGCTTTGGAGGTGTCCCATATACTTACGAGATGCTGGACAAGCTGATGTTCTTCCGTCGCAAGCTACCGAGTCTTCGCACGATGACGCAGGCTGGCGGAAAGATTCTTCCCACCCTTCATCAAAAGTTCGCCGAGTATGCGCAGCGCGAAGGGAAAAATTTCGTCGTGATGTACGGGCAGTGCGAGGCGACGGCGCGGATGAGCTATCTGCCGCCGGAACGTGCGCTTGACAAGGTCGGATCGATGGGCGTTGTCATACCGGGCGGAAAGTTTTCTTTGATTGATGCGGACGGTAGCGTCATAAACGAACCGGATGTGACAGGTGAGCTCGTCTATGAGGGAGCGAACGTCACGCTTGGATATGCGGAATGCGCTGATGACCTTTCGAAAGGCGATGAGCGGCATGGACGGCTGGAGACCGGCGATATGGCGAAGCGCGATGCGGATGGCTTCTATTACATCGCCGGGCGCAAGAAACGGTTCCTTAAGATATTCGGCAACCGCGTGAACCTCGACGAGACGGAGCGGCTGATCAAGGGGGCATTCCCCGGGCTTGACTGCGCTTGTGGAGGAGTTGATGACAAGATGAAGATTTTTATTGTGGTTGACGAAAACCACGGAATGGAAAGTGTCCGGGATTTCGTGGCAGAGAAGACCCACTTGAATTTCACGGCGTTTGAAATCGTTCCTGTGGCATTGATTCCGAAGAACGCCAGCGGAAAAACACTTTATTCAGAATTGTGAAAGGAGTATTTATGGGGAAATTCATAAATTCCAAGAAGGAAATCTTTTTAGGCGAACGTTTCTTCAAAGTAGAGACGCAACCTGATGAGTATGACGGAAGTGTCTACAGGAAGGCAAAGTCCGCTTTCTGGGCTTCGCATGGCTTTGATGTCTCTGCGATGTATGCGAATTTCTATTCCCATTTCAGCGGCATCGAATCAGACAAATATTTCTCTGATGATTTGTATTACTTTTATGCGTTGCCGACTTTAAATCGTCAGGATTTCATGTGGGCATATACGGACAAGAATATCGCAGATCAGGTTTTCCGCGGGTTTAGGCAACCAGAGACAATCCTCAAGAATGTGAACGGGATATTTGTTGATAAGGATGGCGAAGTTGTCTCTAAAAACGAGGCGATGCAAATCTGCCTCGATCATAATGCGTCATGCATTGTCAAACCGACAGTCAATGGCGGGAGTGGCGTTGGCGTTGCAAAAGTGAATCTTAAATCGCACGCCGAAGTTGAAGATTTGTTTAATCAGCGCCGAGCCAATTACATAATTCAGCGTGTTCTAAAGCAGCACAGCGACATGGCGAGTCTCAACGATTCGTCAGTGAACACGATAAGAATCTTTACATACCGAGACCTTAAAGGTGTTATCCACTATGTCAAAGGACACTCCTTCATACGTTTCGGTAAAAAAGGCGCGGCGATGGATAATGTTGCTGCGGGCGGAGTTCTTTGTTCGATAGATGATAATGGTATTGCATCAGATAAGTATGCCGGATTCAATACCATGGCATTGCAGTCGCTTTCAGAGAACTTCGGCATTGTCAATTTCAAGGTCCCGTCATTCGACAAGGCGGTTGACTTTGCAAAGAGACTGCATGGAAGGTTATTCTACTTTGATTATGTTGGCTGGGATATTGCGATAGGCGAAGATGGTGAGCCAGTGTACATGGAATTCAACCTGCAACCGACAACTGAGGGCGATCAAATGGCCTCGGGTCCGTCATTTGGCGAATTTCTAGACGAAGTTGTCGAGCGCATGAAGCATGTGGAGAAGTCGGAAGTGATTTTCTCCAGGCGTTATTTCCGTCCTGGGTTTGATCATCTCTTGCAAATCGGCGGGCCTGATTTGCACAATTGGTTGCCGCAAGGGTAAGGACTTGCTGGGATGTTGAAACTGTCAATAGGAGGAGACATAATGTGTCTCCAGCAAGAAACCGAAGCTGTTCGTCAGAAATTCGGAAAGCTTGATTATTCCAGTTATCTTTCTGGACTGAAGCCGCTGTTTGCCGATTGCGATTATGCCATTGCCAATCTAGAAACGCCCATTGACCCTACTCAAAGTGAAACCGATCTGGCGATACAATTCAATACACCTCGCGAGTTTGCCGAAGAATTAAGGTCTGTTGGTTTTGACTTCTTTTCTACTGCCAACAATCATTGCCTTGACAGAGGCGTGGGTGGTCTATGCAAAACGTTGGATGTTTTGGATGAGCTTGGATTTGAGCATTATGGTACATACCGAACTCGCGAGGACGCCGATAAGATATTTGTTAAGGAAATCAAAGGGGTGAAGTTCGCGATTGTATGTTCGACTTTTGGGACGAATTCGCAATTGAATGGAGTGATGTTACCGCCAGACGAAGAATGGAGAATTGATCTTTTACGGAAACAGATGAAATTACGTAAATTGCCGCAAATGGCAGATGTGAGCGATGGTAATTTCAGAACATATATTGCCGACGAGGTGTCGTCTGCCGCGATTTCAAATTCTGTCAATCTGTTGTACATGAACAGAGTGCTGGATAAGATCAAAATGGCGAAAGCGAAAGCCGACATTGTCATAGCCATGCCACATGTCGGCGGACAATACAATCCCGGTCCTGCCGCATATACCACATGGGTGGTAGAACAGTTGCGGCTGGCCGGAGCCGATATTATAATCGCCGGACACTCGCACACGCCACATCGATGTGAGATAAAAGATGGTTGTTTTATCGCGTATTCCCTTGGAAATCTTGCGTTCACTCCAGGGGTGGGTTGGTATGTGCCGAATGTTCTTGCCGAGTATGGCGTTGTTCTACATCTTATGGTAGATGAGGAATCTAAGAGATTTTCGTCGGTTAAATTTGATATTGTCAAGAATGTGGTTGACGAAGACGGATTGACCCATGTACTCCCAGTTGACGAGATAATGCAGAAGTTAAAGAACGCTCCAGCAAAAGATAGGCATGAGATGGAGGTTGAAGAAATCGTACATAGATTAGGTTGCAGGAAGCTTGGAGTTCAACGCGAATATTCAATAGACGCCAATTAGTGACCTGTTATGATTTGCCTAAATGATAAGAAAGACTATTGCGGATAAAACGCTTGTTCTCAAAGGAATCCATAGGAGATTGAGGTTTTGACGATGGAAAATATCTATCAAATTTCACAGACAGAATCAAAATGCACGGGGTGTGGTGCATGCATGAATGTATGTCCGCATGGTGCGATTAGAATGGTTGCGCGAGGTGGGTATTTCGTGTACCCCGAAATTGATGTTAAACTTTGCAACAAATGCGGTCTTTGCCTCAAGAAATGCCCATCCGCACCACCCGCTCAGCCAGGTATGAAAACTGATGGGGATTTTCCGAAAATTTATGGTGGATATGTGCAGGACGAGACGATTCGAAAGGAGAGTAGTTCAGGGGGGGTCTTTACCGTCTTGGCGGAATATATGTTAAAGCGTGGTGGTGTCGTTTGTGGTGCGGCTTTTGCGACGCGGGGTACTGAGGTCCTTCATATAATCGTTGATAAACGTTCGGAGCTTCCACGATTGCGCGGTTCAAAATACGTGCAAAGTTCGATAGGAATGGTGTATAGGGAATTGTTGGAGTTGCTTAAAAAAGGGAAATCGGTGCTTTTCATCGGGACACCGTGCCAAGTAGCAGCGCTAAAGTCTGTTGTCAGTGCTAATAAATGGCAAGAACAATTATTGACCGTTGATTTGCTCTGTGCCGGTGCGCCACCACAGAAACTCTTCACACAGTTTGTCAATGCTGTTACAGGCGGACAGGCGGAGACGGCACATGACATCAAAATGCGAGACAAAACTTCGTCAGGTTGGCATGATTGCACTCAGACCTTAACATATCAGGGTGGCGTTTACCGTTCGCACAAATTACAGAATCCATATTTTCGAGTAATGAAGGCTCGTCTTTCGGCGCGCAAGTCTTGCTGGAACTGCCGATATGCGCAAATCCCCCGACAGGGAGATTTCTCATTGGGTGATTTGTGGGGCGTTGCCGAAACCGCATTGCACATCACAGATGAAAAGGGTGTGTCGGCGATTTGTATCAACAATGAGAAAGCCTCACAGATACTCCAGGAAATCCGGCCTTCGCTCGCATTACTTGAGCGGGTTGAGATAGATGCCGTTGGAGCGACAAACAATCTCAGGGTGCATTGTTATCCTCACCCAAATTACGAGAGATTCTGGGATTATTTACGTGGTGGTGGGGACTTTATTTCGGCAGTCGAGAAATTTACAACTCTTGCCGATGGCATTGCGATTTTGAATTTCCATGACTCAAGAGGGAACTACGGCAGTGCGCTGACAGGCTTCGCCATGCAGGAGATAATTAGAAAGATGGTCGGCTTCGCACCTGTTCATATTAGTCTATGGGATGGTTTCAAGGAAGAGATTAGCGATTTGAGGGATTTTACGAAAGAGAATATCTTGGAGACGAGGCCGTGTTGGTCTGACTCGCTTTTAAGGAATTATAATAAGTATTTCCAGACATTTATTGTTGGACCAGATGTTGTATGGAAAAACTGTGGATATTTCGGTAATTTCAACAAGTTCTTTCTTGATTTCGTTGAATTCTCGAAAAACATAGCCTCCTATGCGCCGAGTTTCAAGACCAAGACGATGACAGATTTTGTTGTCGGTAAGGGCGAAGTAGAAGTGTCTCCGGAACAGATTTTAGAACGGAAAAGATTGCTGAAGCGGTTTACTCATATCAGCGTCCGCGAGGATTTTGGTGTGGATATTTGCCGCGACATCTTTGATGTGAATGCCGAGTTGGTTCTCGATCCAACCTTGCTTCTTGATGCTGAAGACTACATGAAGTTGATGCGTTTTGCCAGCGAGGAGATTACATCGGAAACCATTGTGACATATTTTCTCAATCGCAGTAATATATCGTCTGGCGTAGTTGAGGCACTAGAGGACGGTCGACCGGTAAAGAATATGGTTTCAGGCGGTGACTATTCTGATCTTTACAGAGGACAGGGGCTTCATCGAACAGGTGTGAAAATGGCGGATTGGCTGCGGCTTATCCACGATTGCAAGTGTCTCGCCACGGATTCCTACCACGGCATGATCTTTGCCATAGTATTTCGAAAGCCTTTCATTCTGATTCGCCACTCGAAAGAATCCTTGACGGTCAGCTATAAATTAGATTCTCTTTTGAAACTTTTGGGCATAGAAAATCGCTTTGCAGATTCCAAGGCGGACTTTGAGCGTCTCCTTGCGACTGAAATGGATTGGGTAACCATTGAGCGCAATCTTGCCAAATGGAGGGAGAAATCGGAGAATTATCTAGCCAAGGTTTTGGCGGATAACAAGCCGAATCCGACAAGGCAGTGGCTGGAAAGCCTTGAAATCCTGGACACCCAGAGGATGGCGGAAAGGAACGCAGCCATGCGAACCGAGTCACAGTATGGCTACATTGAGCGTATCGTCAGACGACTTTTTCGCGCAGCACTCCATCCTTGCAGGACATCCAAGGCAGTGGTATCACGGATATGCAAGCGGATAGGTGTCCACAAAAACATATAGTGTTGCGACTTGGTAATTGCAAGGAATAAACGGATGATTGATATTCTTGACAAAAGGAACTGCTGCGGGTGCAATGCCTGTGGCGATATCTGTCCCAAAGGCGCAATCCGCTTTGAAACGGATGACGAAGGATTTCTCTATCCCGTGGTAGACAAGTCCCTTTGTATCAACTGCGGGCTTTGCGACAAGGTTTGCCCACAAACGAACGCCGAAAGGTTCCGACAGGAATTGAAGGAGCCAGAATGCTGGGCTGCGGCGCACAGAAATAATTATATCCGTTTTGACAGTACATCGGGCGGTGCTTTCTCGGCATTCGCAAATGTCATCTATGCTCAGCATGGTTTTGTTGGCGGTGCTCTCATAAACGAAGAAAGACGGCTTGTTCAGTTCATATCCGACAATCCGCAAGATCTTGAGCGGCTCCGTTCGTCCAAATACACACAGAGTGACGCGCAGGGATTTTACAAGGCGGTGAAAAATGCGGTGTTGACGGGGCATCCCGTCCTCGTTTGCGGCACGCCGTGCCAGATGGTTGCATTGCGAGCCCTTCTTGGTGAAAATTACTCAAACCTCTTCATAATCGATTTCGTCTGTCGCGGACTGAATTCACCACTTCCTGGGCAGGCGTTCAGAAAATGGCAAGAGGAACGGGAGGGATCGCCTGTTATTTACAGCAAGGCGAAAAACAAGGAATTGGGTTGGCACAAACTGACAAATAAAGTTGTACATAAAAACGGGAAAATTACATATTGGACGCGGGACAACTCGCCCATGACGCATTGCTATCTGAACACAAATGCGTTTTGCCGTCCGTCGTGCTACGAATGCAAAGTCAAAGGGACTCCGCGATTCGCAGATGTCTCCGTTGCCGATTGCTGGGGGGCGGAGACGTTGTTCAAAGGGCAGCTTGCGCAAGATATCGGCACTTCGCTCATCATGATCAACAACGCCAAAGGGCGTGAATTGTTTGAGAAGGCGAAGCCGTATATGTATTGTCAGGAAATGCCGTGGGATATCGTCCATGCCGGCAATGGTATGATCAACAATCCGCTTCCGCCGCCGAAATATCCACGCGATGAAGTCTTCGCTATCATACGTGAGAAGGGTTTTCAGGGGTTGATGGATAAGTTTGTGCTGCCAGATTGGGAAGCACAGAAGAGGACAACAGTCAGGCAGAAGATCAAGGCTCGGATAAAAAGATGGCTTTGGCTTCTACGACAGGCAAGAGCTACGCGTTGTAACACATTGTTTCTTCTTTTCCGTTGGTTGTTTGACAATGGGATTTTAAAGATTTTTCAAGGTGCACCGATAGCGCGTGTTTTACGGATGAATGCACATCTGGAAAATGATGGTGTTTTGAGTTTGGGTGGAGACTTTGAGATTGGCGGCGGGTCGATTCGACATGTGCCCGAAGGATCGATTATTCAGATAAGAAAAGGCGGCAAGCTTACAACCAAAGGTAGTGTAGGGATGATGTATGGCGCCTGCGTAGAAGTACACGAGGGTGGCGAATTGACTATTGGCGACAAGTTTGGCGCCAACACGGGTTTGACCATTGTGTGCGGGGGCAAGATAACTATCGGCGAGGATGTTATGTGTGGTAGGCACGTGACGCTCCGAAATTCAAACGGCAATCATCCCATGAACATTCCCGGCGCGAAGAACTCCAGGCCGCTTGTCATAGGCGACCATGTGTGGTTCTGCGAAAACTCCACGGTGATGAATGGCGTGAAGATCGGTTCGGGTGCCGTTATAGGTTCGTATGCCGTGGTTTACGACAACGTGCCGGCCAATACGCTCGTTATGGGCAACCCCGCAAAGGTCGTAATGGAGAATGTCCAATGGAAGAGATGATTGGCAGTAAAATGAGACGGTTGGAATATTTTGATTTCGCCAGAGGGGCAATGATATTATGGATGCTTATTGTTCATTGTTCACTTACATTTGGGATAATCAAATTTGGCGGTAATCAATACAGCCCCGTATCCCCATTTGTTTGGCTTGGCTGGTTTATGGTGCCATTTTATGTCTTCTCGGGTTACTTTTTCAATCATAAGACCTCATTGCAAAAGACATTTCTTACATGTTCTAAAACTTTATTGGTGCCTTATGCTTTCTTCTCATTGTTTGGACTATTCGTATATGAGGCTACCGTATTAATTTCCGGCAAGGGTGTTGATGCTGGGATATTGAGTGGATGGGTTCCTACTGCATGCCTGCGTTCAAACACTCCTTTGTGGTTTTTGATAAGTCTTTTTGCTGTTCGTGTCGCCTATAGTGCAATGAATCAGTGGGTGCCACGGGGAAATACTGTAATTGCGACTGTATGTCTGCTACTTGCCTGTGCAACGTGCGGTTTTCAGCAAATCCTTGGATACGGAAATATTCTTTTGGGTTATTATTTCTATCACTTGGGTACGATGTTGCGAAGTCATGAAAGGGTTCTTGATAGGTATTTTGTTTTATTGCCAGTTGCCATAGTGTTTATCGTCATACCTTTTATCACGCACGTTGGCTTGGCGTTCGTTCTTAATCTACGTTCACCAGGATGGGTAGGATATATGCTTAATATAATCTTTTCATGTTGCGGGTGCTATCTGTTATGGTTCCTTTCTAAGCGTATCCGAACGGACTCCCATTTTTTTGATATGTTTGCTTTTATTGGGACGAATTCACTACTTCTCTATGCATACCATAGACCCGTGCTTAATTTTATAATAGCACCTTTGTTGAAGAAAGCATTGCCTTCAATGTCTTCGCATGTTCATTTGGTAGTGGCACTTGTCTTACTTATCGGCATTTACATCGCGGCATTGCCGATAGCAAGGCGTGCGCCATGGATATTTGGAAAGGCAGATAAGAGGAGGGCATGATGAAACTTCTGGTTATCGGTGGCACGGGGTGCCTTTCAACGGCAGTCGTGTCCAAAGCGAAGCGGCAAGGCATTGTCGTGACAATGATGAATCGTGGCAATCGCAAGATTCCTGCTGACGTTGAATTGCTAAAATGTGATTTCCGAAATGTGGCAGAAGTGCAGCGATTACTTGCAGACAGGCATTTCGATGCCGTCATTGATTTTATCTCATACACAGAAAGAGATTTGGTATACAGCTATCGAACTTTATGTCGTCACGCTAATCAGTATGTATTCATTTCTTCTTGTGCTGTTTATGGGCCGCGTATAGATGGCAAATATGACGCACGCACTGAAGAGGATCCTCGAGGAAACATCAACTGGTGGTACAGTTTAGGTAAATACGCTTGCGAAACGGTTCTTGCCGATCTCTGTAAAGTTCACGGATGCCCTTACACCATTGTTCGACCTGCTGTCACATATGGCGATACACGTATCCCGTATGGCATAGTGCCACCATACGGCAAGCATTGGACACTTGTTGCCCGGGCATTGGCAGAGAAACCGATTATTACATGGAATAACGCAGAGAATGGTGGCAATATGATGCATGTTGATGATTTTGCTGCAGGGCTCGTTGGATTATTGGGCAACAAAATGGCTTATGGAGAAGCGTTTAATATTTGCGGCGATGAACGGCCAACATATTCTGACGTTCTTGACGCGATGGGAAAAGCCCTTGGTTTAAAAATTCCTCGAATTGATATAGATCGGGACTTTTACGCGAATGAATTGGGTGATTACAAAGGACAGGAATTGAAATCGAGTCGATCGGGGCGAGGGAAT
Organism: Kiritimatiellia bacterium; assembly: GCA_017521065.1. Classification (GTDB taxonomy): domain Bacteria; phylum Verrucomicrobiota; class Kiritimatiellia; order RFP12; family UBA1067; genus UBA1731. Next base: position 16,896 of record JAFXEA010000244.1, read on the forward strand.
TGTTCAAATGAAAAACTAAAGAGGTTCGTTCCGGAATTCAAATGTTCGATAACACTTGAAGAGGGAGTTCGGCGTACCATTGAGGCTTATAGAAATCAAAATTATCAAGATGGAATTGACTGGGCGTTTGATGCGACATCAGACAGAATAATACGGAAGTGGTGCAAGCGCGAGAAAATTGACTATGCCAAATTCAATCTTCACTTTGTTGATTACCTTCGGAATGCGACATTAAAGGATAGATACCATTATTGGAGAATTGCTTGCGCTGGCAGTTTGGCATGCCGCATTACAGAGTCGGTAATGCGAATTATTCGGAGACTTAAAGGTCGTTAGATGATGACTTTTGACCGGAAAAGAATTTTCTGTCGGCGGGTGGCGCGATTCGAGAAACCCAAGGCCGACCCAAAGCGTGTGGCAAAGAACACAATCGTGCTCTATGTCCGCATGCTTGCGGTTATGGCAATCGGCCTTTTCACCGGGCGTGTTACATTCAATGCGCTTGGCGTTACTGATTATGGATTGCAAAGCATCGCTGGAGGCGTCATTGGAATGATAACCTTCATGATGGGCTCTCTCTCTGGCGCGTCATCACGTTTTATTGTTGTCGAAATGGGGCGTGGCTCGATCGGGACTTTGAAGCGGGTCTTCTCTACGATTTTTATTGTCCATCTCGGTCTTGCCTGTATCTTCGTTATACTTCTTGAGACGATAGGCCTTGCATTTCTCGAAACCAAACTCAATATCGACCCTTCAAGGATATTCGCAGTAAAGTGGACTTATCATTGCGCTGTATTCACGACTTTTCTTGGCATTACGCAAGTACCATACGGCGCTGTCATTAATGCTCATGAGCGAATGAGCGCTTTTGCATGGATGACAATTTATGATGTTGTTGTAAAACTGGGGATTGCTTTTGCCATCAAATATTACGGCGGAGACAAACTTATTCTGCTTGCTACACTCGGTGCAGTCTCAAGCGTTACAACAATGATGATTTATCGAATCTACTGCATTCGGAATTTTACAGAGGCACGATTCAGGCGTGTTTTTGACACTAGTTTGGTCAAGCCTATATTCTCTTTCGCTGGCATACATATTTTCACGCAAACCATCATCATGTTGAAATCGCAAGGCGTCCTAATGATAAACCAGCGGTATTTTGGCCCTGCGCTTGTTGCGGCAATATCAATAGGTGCAGTATTGAATACGCACATTCAAGGATTTATTGGCAATTTCAAAGCAGCCGCCAATCCGCAAATAATAAAGCTTTTTTCCGCTGGAAGGTTTGTAGAGTCCAAGCGCATGCTTACCGAAACGCTGCTATTTTCTGTTTTTCTTCTGCTCCTGCTTGGCGTTCCGGCATGGTTTTATTCAGATGAAGCATTGACGATATGGCTTGGTCCTGGAAGACCTGAACTCTCCCCGATAATAGCCAAGATAATTCTTGCAGGTGCATTCTTCAGTCTTTTCGATTCCTCTCTTTATACCGTTTTACATGCTGCTGGTCGAATCAAAGAGAATATGTATTTCAATGTCATTGGCGGGATTTTGACATTTGGCTTAGTGTTTTATCTTGTCCGGTGGCAACATGCTCCATTGGCATCGGTTGGAGTGGCTGCTGGTTATTTCATTCTGTTGGGATGCGTTTTCAAGCCGATACTTCTCCATTGGATAGCTGATTACACCCTGCGCGATTTTCGGCGGATATTCATTCCGTCTTTCGAAGCATTGGCTATTTGCGCAAGTATAGGATTCGCGTTGCATTCAATTATGCCTACAGGTCTTTTTTGGGCGATTCCGTCATGTGCTGTAATTGGGGTTTTAAATGCGGTTGCAATTTATTTTCTTGTTGCGCCTGATTCGATGCAACAGCAGTTTTGCAGAGCACTGGCAAAAGTGCCTCGATATGGCATTAAGGCTGTTCGACTCCTTTCAACGGGGAATAAGTTAGTTTATCCATTGAGATCAGTTCTTCAAAGAATTGCTGGATGATTTTATTGAGGTCCTTCTATAAGTTTTCAAATATTGTGTTCGGAGGGCATTTATGAAAATCGGCATACTTACATTCCATTCGCAACTCAACTACGGCGGGGTTCTGCAATGCTGGGCGCTGCAAACCGCGCTGGAGAAGTTTGGATATGAGGTTGTTGTCATTGACCGATGGCAGGATGCAGACAATTCCCTGCTGGAGCGCGGGTATGACAAATGGGGATGGCTGCAGTGGATTAAATTTTGGATCCGGTCATTGTCGGGATTGGGCGATTTGAATAGGTGGCTTAGAGTTCGTCGGACGAAAAAGTTCCTGAAGGAGCATTTGCGCCTAACGCCGTATCACTTTGTGGATTGGAAGGATGCGCCGGAGAACCTTGGTATTGACCTGCTTGTCGTCGGTTCGGATCAGGTGTGGCATTGCGGGGACTGGGGCGATCCGAGAGTGTATCTGCTGGAAGGTGCACCGTCTATTCCGGCAGTTGCGTATGCGGCGTCGTTCGGCATGACGGAGATTCCGCATTTTATTTTCGAGGCGAGAAAAGAAATCGAGGCGAAGCCTCTTTACAAACGAGGACTGGCACGCTTCAAGGTCGTTTCATGCCGGGAGGCGGAAGGCGTTCGGCTTTGCGAAGCGTTAGGCGTCCATGCAGAGCATGTTGTGGATCCGACGCTTCTTCCGGCCCGCGAAGATTGGAAGCCGATAGTTGGGCGCTTCGGCTGGTGGCGATGGAGAAAGCCTTGCCTCGTCTGTTATTTTCTTTCCGAGAAAATCGGCGAGGCGATGCCGGCGCTGGAGGCTTTTGCACGGCAGGCAAAATGTACAGTCAAGGTATTTGTCGATCATGGCCAGGCGGGACTCTTGCCGTTCCCGTCGAGTTGCGCCAAGCTCAAGGTTTGGGCGCAGGGGATTTGGAAACGCCTTTTCGGGTGCGTGTCCGTTTGCGTATCCGCTGGACCTAGGGAGTTCGTCAAGGCGTTCTCGGACGCTACGTGGATTGTAAGCGATTCATTCCATGCGCTGATGTTTGCGACGATTTTTGAAAAGAACGTCTGGATTCTTAGACCCAGGACGGAGTTCAGACGGAAGATGTTTGCGCGTATCGAGGAGTTCGCGGAACATGCGGAAGGGCCACTTATTGCCGAAAGTGTAGCCGAGGCGTTGGCATCCATACGCCGTGGTGAGAGGGTTGCCGTTGACGAACAATGGCTTGAACAGCGGCGCGCGCAATCACAGAGGTTTCTAAGGAATAGTATATGAGGACAACGGACAGACAACAGAGGATGATGGCTACAGATTGCGAAGCGCCATCTAACTTGGGCCTTTGTCTTTACTACTTTATCTAAAGTGACTTACGTACTCCTAACAGAAGGAACCGGAAAGGGTGTGCACGAGCGCACGAACGTCTCGGCGTTGGCCGAAATGTGCGTGGGCGATGACGCGCAGCGCGTTCACTTGGAGTGTGGACCAGGAACGCGCTTCGGCGCAATCATCACCGGGCACGTCTTTGGCCTTGGCGCGATCTACATCGCGCAGCGCCACTACAAATGGCTTGCGCAATGGTATCGCAGGGACGAAGAGGCAAAGATATTCCTCTTCGGATTCTCGCGCGGCGCGCTTGTGGCGAGGCTGCTTGCGGACTTGATCTGCACGTGCGGAATTCCGTCCGACGCATACGACGCGCGGTGCGTGTTCCAGTGGTGGATGAACGGCGGATACAACGAGGCGATTGGCGCGTTCAAGCGCGAGCGTCGTCTTCTGCCTGGGCGAGTGGAGTATCTTGGTGTATGGGATACTGTCGATTCGACTGCGGGCATCGACGGATCGCGTTTCAGGAAGCTGCCGGACGGCGTGGCGTATGCGCGGCATGCCGTTGCGCGCGACGAGAGGCGCAAGTTCTTTGCGTACGAGCCAATGGAAGGGGAGCGCGCCGAAGAGCTGGTGTTTCCCGGCAGCCACAGCGACGTTGGCGGCATCTATC
>JAFXEA010000245.1 GCA_017521065.1 Kiritimatiellia bacterium
GTCAGAGAGTGGGGCGTGCGTTTCCCCGATATGACTGAGATATACTTCAAGCGCTATCGCGAACTGATGCTTGCGGCGGCGCGTCGTCTTGATCTCCGCGTGATGGAGGGTGTGTATGCCTTCACGAGCGGTCCAGTGTACGAGACTCCTGCAGAGATACATGCCTACGATCACATGGGTGCAGACATCGTTGGAATGAGCACGGTTCCTGAGGCTGTGTTTGCAAAGGCCTGTGGAATGCGTGTCGCTGGACTCTCGCTTGTCTCTAACTATGCTGCCGGCATATCGTCCTCGCCTTTGACACATGATGAGGTCATTGCCGCATCGGCTGCGGCGAAGCCCATCATGGCAAAGCTTCTTGACGGTTTCGTGCTTTCACTTTGAACTGCCTTTGCTGAAATGTCCGCTGTTGTTAAACCAAAGAATAGAGGAGTGAGGCTTGCCGTCGGTTTCTTTGACGGTGTGCATCTGGGGCACAGGCGGATACTTGCCGGGACGGACGCGGTGCTGACATTCCGCAACCATCCGCTGTCTGTCTTGGATCCGGCGCGTACCCCGGCCTTGCTGATGGATGTGGATGAGCGCATATCCATGCTCAGGACAGTCGGGACGAAAAGGCCGCGTGCCGTGCATGCGATTAAATTCACTAAGAGATTTGCGTCCATGCCGCCGGAGGATTTCGTTTCCTATCTTCGGCGCGAATTCCCGGATCTTGAACGGGTGCATTGCGGCGGCAACTGGCGTTTTGGCGCTAACGGAGCGGGGACACCTCAGACTCTGAGGGATTTCGGATTTTCCGTAAAGGTGTCGAGATACGCAAAGTACGGAGATGAAGCGATATCTTCCACGAGGATACGTGCGGCTCTTGTCGAGGGTGACATCGAGCTTGCCAATGCGATGCTTGGACGCAGGTTCTCGGTTTCAGGATGTTCAGTTCATGGTAAGGGGGTCGGATGCAAACTTGGCGCTCCCACACTCAATTTTGAGGTGTCACCGCCGTTGCGGCTTGGCGTGTACGTGGTGGATACGCCGTATGGACGGGGCGTTGCGAATTATGGGACTGCGCCTACAATGGGCGAATGCTCCTGGCGGGCTCCTGTACTGGAGGTGCATCTTCTGGACGGTTGCAATATCGATGAAGAAGCGCCAGAAAGACCGCTTAAGGTTGAGTTCATCAGATTTCTGAGACCGGAGCGGAGGTTCGGCAGCACAGGGGCACTGAGCAGACAGATCGCTGCCGATGTGAAAGCGGCGCGTTTGGCGTTATGATATAATATAAGGCATGAATACAGCAGAGATAATACACGGTTTGGCGGCCAATGCGCGCGCAGCGGCGGCGAAGATGCGCGCATTCTCCACAGAGAAGAAGAACGAGGCTCTTTTTGCCATTGCGGATGCCCTTGAGTCGATGAAACCGCAGATTATCGCGGCGAACGCCGAAGATGTTGCGGCAGGGCTGGCTAATGGTCTTTCGGCGGCTCTTGTTGACCGTCTTACGCTTACGGATGCCCGGTTTAAGTCGATGGTGGATGGAGTGCGCCATGTCGCAACTCTTCCGGATCCCGTAGGTGAGCAGATATGGGAGCGTGACCGTCCGAGCGGAATACACATCCGCAAGGTGCGCCAGCCCTTCGGTGTGATAGCAGTCGTGTTCGAGTCTCGCCCGAATGTGTTTGTAGATACTGCGGCGCTCTGTCTAAAAACGTCCAACGCTGTAATCCTTCGTGGCGGCAATGAGGCGTTCAAGTCGAATCAGGCTTTGAATGCGGCGGTCCGTGCCGGACTTGAGAAGTCCGGTCTGCCTATGGATGCCGTGCAGATGGTTGAGACGACCGACCATGCCGGAGTCACTGAGCTGGTTCGTTCCGTCGGGCTTATCGACGTTGCGATCCCCCGCGGCGGAGAGCGGCTCATCCGCGCAATGTGCGAGGCGGCTTTGATTCCTGTTCTCAAGCACTACAACGGCATATGCCATGTGTATGTGGACGACAAAGCGGATCTAGGCATGGCGCTTTCGATCCTCGACAACGCCAAGACCCAGCGCCCTGGCACGTGCAACGCGGCGGAGTGTCTGCTTGTTCACGAGAAGCTTGCTCCGATGTTTCTGCCGATGGTTAAGGCTTGGGCTGCGGACAAGGGTGTGGCCCTTCATGACGATGGAGTTGGAGTTGAGTATCTTTCGATGGATCTCAACATTGCCACGGTCAAGGGCGTTGAGGACGCAATCGAGTTCATCAACGAGCATGGTTCGCACCACTCCGATTGCATCGTCACTTCGGACAAGGAACGCGCCGACCTCTTTCTGCGCGATGTCGATTCGGCGGCGGTCTACTGGAACGCTTCCACCCGCTTCACCGATGGTGCGGAATTCGGCATGGGTGCGGAGATCGGCATCTCCACGGATAAGCTCCACGCCCGTGGCCCCATGGGACTTGAAGAACTTACGACATACAAATATACGGTAACGGGAGACGGTGTCATTAGAGGTTAGTCCGTCGTTTGATTTTGAAAGGAAGATTTGAAATGAAAGACGCA
>JAFXEA010000246.1 GCA_017521065.1 Kiritimatiellia bacterium
AACTGGCACCCCCCCCCTCACTTCATCTTTACACGGAAGAAGAAGTTGGCGCATTGGGGTCAACACGCCATGCTCTCTTTACCCTTTTCACTTCACTCTTTGCTCCATCGCTAAATAATTAAAGAATTGAAGAATTGGATACGCTTACATTCGTTCGCTATTTGGTGAACCCTTGGAGAGGACGAACAGAATGCCCGAGGAAGCGACTGAAGCAGCCCTTGCTGTGGTCACCCGAATTGAAGAAGAGGTACCACGCGCCGTAGTTGTCGTCCGAATGCGGAACGGACGACCAATAGAGGCCGAACGAACCGGCATTGTAGAGCGAAGTCTCGTCGCAGTAACCGGCGCAGGGGAGAAAGACACTCGCCGAAGCAAAATCGTCTTTACCACGAACCATATAACCGTTAACACCGTTCATGGTCGTCCACGTCCAGTCGCATTTATTGTTGAGATCGTCAAACTCCTGTTTCGTAGGCATGCGCCAATCGCCGCCCCAATGCGTATGCGCCGCATCATGTTCTGGAGCAAGCACACCCTCCGGTGTTATCCAGCCTTCACTTTGCAGAATCGCAACATTTTTATTACAAGTGGTGATTGAGCTAAACGAGAAGTTTGAATTAGACCCATCGCTCGCAACCCACTTGTTATTTTCTCGCTTGTAACCGACAGTATCGCCCCACCAAAAATAATATCCATAATCTTCTGGCTTTTCTGCGCCAATATTCGTTGTCGCCCAATAAGGTCCTCCTTCCCAAAGTTGAACTTTGTCATGACCATCAAAAGGTTCCCACCTTGCATAAACCGTCATATCTGCGGTAACTAGTGTTTCCGAAGTAACAGCATTGCCACCTTCGGCAGCCGTGAACCAGCCAAGGAACTTATATCCATCCCGCGTCGGCGTTGGCAACTCGCCTATTTTCTGCCCTACACGAATCGAAACCGGACTTACCGACGAGCCGCCGCCGACATTGAAAGTCACCGTCCCTTCACGCGGCATTGCAACATCCACCTTAAAGAAGTGGTCGAGTGCCGTAATCGGCGAATGCCAAATGTCAGAAAGCGTTTCTTTGCCGTGAACTGTATAAACACGTTCCTCACCTACAGAATTGAGATTCGGTTCCCAGCTGACAACCGGCTTGCCATCCTGCATCTCAATTTTCGCCTTGAAGGTAGAATTAATGTCCGTTGGGTCGGTTCCGGCAACATAGTCATGCCACACGAGAAGTTCATTGCCTGCACTATCTCTCTTACCAGTTTTTTTTTTTCGTCATTGCAGATGCGAGATTGTCGCCAAACTTTGTGATGAATGACTTTTTCTTCCCTGCTCCGAACTTCTGCTCCAATTCCGTTTTCACCCAATCGGCTTTTACCGTCACCGGCTTCCAGCCTGTAATAGATGCATCCACCGACGCATCCTGCGGCTCCCAATCCCAATTCGCAGTCACAACAACATCTCCAGTCATGTCAGCGGTGATTTGAGAGGGAGTCCAACCGGCAAACATATAATCTGACACTTTCGATGGACTTGTAAACGAAACTGCCGTACCTTCACGATACGAATCGGGATTTGCATGTGTCGCTCCCTTAAGATTCTCGTAAACTATTTCTCCATAAACCGGAGCTTTCTCCCAGACAAAGCCATCCACCCACATACAACCGGCATAAACATCATCTTCAACAGGACGATAACCATCCGAAATATACGTCAGAACAATTTCATGTTCTCCTGCCGTATCAAACGTGACGGAATGGTTCATCCATTCGGTGATGCCGTCTTTTTTATCAATGTCTTTACCGTCAATCGTCAATATGCCGCGATCCCATGTAAATCTTTTTCCGGGATCCGGTTCACAATCAATCCGCCACCAGAACGACAGCGTCCCCTTGCCATTAACCTTGACCCTAATCCAGGATTGATGTTCCTCTTCGTCACCTTCTTCAATTGCCCCGCTTATCGCAAGAGAATCGCCAACCTTCACATCTTCATCATAAATCGGCATCCATTCAGCAACTCCTCCAGTCTCAACCGAAACAAGATTCGTCTCATCAAGTACACCTTTAAGCGTCAACGGCTCTGGCTCAACATAAGTTATTGTCGCTTCTACATAGTCACTCGCTTTACCATTTTTAATCGAAAATGCGATCACTGTTGTCGTATCAGAAATCGTAAACGGTCCTTGATAAAGATACCGATCATTTACCGATGGCGTACGCCCGTTTGTCGTGTAATAAATCTTCGCTTCCGGTGTTGCACATGTAATCGCAACAGTACAGGTATCGGTCTTGAAGATCGAACCGTCACCAGGCGTGATTACCGGATTTTCGATCTTTTCCGCTTCCCATACCGCGTAGAGCGTAACAACACCGCCCGATTGCGCAGTCAGATTCGTGACAGGCTGCCCCGGCGCATACACGACCGCGCCGTCAGTTTCCGTAGCCCACCCCTTGAAAACATATCCAGTCCACGTAAAGCCGTTCTCAGCAACAATCACCTCGCTGTCATACGTAGCGGGTGCTGCATCCATCGTTCCGCTGCCGCCGTTGGCGTTATACGAAATCGTGTAGCTGTTCGCGCTCCAGTTCGCTCTGACAGTCTGCGCCCCCGTCATGTCCGCCGTAATCTGCGATGGTGTCCATCCGGCAAACGTATAGCCTATAACGCCAGACGGATTCGTGAACGACACAAGCGTTCCTTCCTGATATGATTCGGGATTCGTATGTGTTGCACCGCGCAAATTCTGATACGTAATAGGCGAAATGACAATCGGCTTCTGCTTCATACCGGTCATCGGATCGGACATCACAGAATCCTCAGCTCCTTCCGCTTCGATCCAGTACCAATATGTCGTTTCAATCACGCCCGATTCATCAAGATACGTGCAGTTGCCGGTATTGACGATTTCGGCAAGCTGCGTTGCAGACGACGGAACACTCGTAACTCCACGATAAATGCGATATGTCGTCGCCCACGCAAGATTGTTCCAAGAAAGCCTTACGCCATCCGTGCCCGATGTTACCGATTCAAACGCTATCGGAAGCGGTTCAAAAACTGCCGACACACTCTTTGCAACATCCACCGTTAACTTTATCGGATTTTGCATCGTCGAGACATCTCCGGTCCAGTACGAGAACTTATACCCGTCGTCCGGAATCGCTGTAAGCGTCACTTCGCTTCCAAGATCATACGATCCCCCGCCCGACACCTTGCCACCGCGCCCGGCCGTAGCAGTAATGTTCACCATCATCCGCGCCGCCTGTTCAAGCGTATAGACCTCACCTGCAATAATTATCTTGCCGGTACGCGTCTTACCAGTGTTGTTCTCCGTATAGATAAACCTTACCGTTCCGCTTCCCGTGCCGGAATCGTAGCCGTCCACAATCGTTATCCACGGCTCAGTGACAATCACGTTCCACACATCGCCAATGGAAGCCGAAACACCAATTTCGCCAGCACCGTTGTTTCCAGTCACTTTCTTACCGTTAGGCGAAATCGAAAGATCGTATGCACGTTGTGTGATGTAGATCTTCTTGTCACCAATCTTGATCCAACCAGTACGCGAACTTCCCTCATCATTCCACGCAGCAACCATATATTCAATTTCCGCATCACCCGTTCCAGACTCATCGCCCCAAACAATTATCCAGACATCCGAAACCTCAACCGTCCAAGCCACATTTCCGTCTGGATGAATAGATATCGAACTAGAACCTCCTCGTGCATTGAAAAGTTTCTCATCATATTCCACTTCCACGCCGCGCGCCTTCTGAGTCACAGTAAAGGTCTTCCGGGCGATGGTGACATTCCAGAAACCGCACTAGCCCACGCACCGCCGCACATGGCCAGCACAGCACCTGTTATCAATTTGACTATTCGTTTCATTTCACTTTTCCTTTTCTGTTAAATTTCCTCACTTGCCTTCATGGACATAATCATGTACAATATGCGCCATCAAGAAAGGATCATACCCAATGCCAGCCGTCAAAGAAAAAACCTCCGTCCGCAACCGCCGCCGCGCCGCATTTCCTACACCTCGCCTTTCTGAGGACGTCATTTCCTTTTCCGAATGCCGCAACAATCTTGCCGCATGCCTGAAGCGTACGGCAGAGACGCACCGCCTCATCTTCATCACGCAAAATGGCCGCCCCACCTCCTTCATCGGCAATGTAGAAGACTGGGACCAGTTTGTTGAACTGAAAGAGCTCATGGAGGATGTCCGCGTAGCCGAGGAAGAGCTCGATCGGGGCGAATGCATATCGCATTCCGAACTCAAGGCACAACTAATGGCTGAGCGCAAAGCCAAAATGCAGGAACTCATGTCATGATCAAGTGGTCGAATCGCGGCACACTCCGGCTTCGCCAATGCCGGGACTACATTGCCACCGAGAGCTGCGACTGGGCTACCGCCTGGCGCTGGGAAGATAAAGTCCTTGAAAGCGTTGAACATCTTTCGGACTTTCCTGAATCCGGTGTGGTGGTGCGTGAACTTTGCAGGAACGACATACGGCAGATCCTTGTCGGAGACTATCGCATAATCTACCGCGTCAAGGCACAGCAATGCGAGATCATTTCCGTACGCCATTCGCGCTTTCTAATCAGTTCTATCCATTCGCTGTAAATCGTTTCTTTTTACTTATTTCCTTTCAAGCGGCTCGCTCGGGCGGCATCCACCTCGACCATCATTTTTATTTCTTAAACTTCAACTGAGTTGGGAGAAAAGAAAAAAGAGTGTTATTGGCAACATTCCTCCGCCGCCCCTACTCACCATCAGACCAAATCCTGCGCAGGAAAAGAACAAAAGGTGCGCAGCAAAACATCTTCCACTGCGCACCTTTTAGCATTGCTTTACCTGTCGCAATCACTACAGAAGTTACCACCGCATTTTGCAAAATGCGGTGGTAACTAACAGAATGAAAACTTGTTGTATTTTCTACTATTTCATCTTCACACGTAAAGAAGAACAGGCACGATTAAAGAGGCACTTGCAAAACCTCTTGCATGGGAGGGGCAGCGTCCTCGCTGCCCGCGATTTGCCGCCGTATGGGCAACGAGGACGTTGCCCCTCCCTGATTTTGCAAGTGCCTCTAAAGATTACGCAGAAACTTCGTGGCGGCAAACGACCACCTTGTGATCCTTGCCGCGTCCGCAGCGGGTATGCACCGCAATCTGGTACTTTCTGGGCGGCAAATCAAGACCTTACACCCATAGCCCATAATCCTTTCACCCTATGCAAACAGTCCTTACACCCATATCTGCCCCGTCTTTCACCCGTGACAAACGCCTCACACCCAGTATTACCGAACCCGTTCCCCAGTATTACCAAATGGCTTAGGCGGTATAGGGAAATGTTGCCAGTGTGATAGTGTTACCAATACCAATGCTGCCAATTGTCAATTTCCCGCTACGACCTCGGCGCAGGCCAATTGGGAATTGGTACTGAAAACTGGCAACACTGGATATTGGCAACACTCCAACACCCTCACTTCATCATCACACGGAAGAAGTAGCTGGGAGGGCAAACGTCCCCGCGAGCCGTTTTAGGCGCAACCGTGAACTTCACATTGCCGTTCACAGGCGCGGCAGCATTCACCTCAACACTGTCGAAACCGAATTACTTTGCCAAGGGTGAGGTCCAGACCCCAAGAAAACTTCATTTTCAAAGCGAGTTCTTGCCTTTGCAACTGTCGGTATTCTCTACCATATCATCCGTTTCACCGCATAGGTATGCAAAACGATACCATCACCGCATCTGAAAAATTTGTTAGAATTACCGTATGCGAATCCTACTCCCGATTTTCATGTTCCTGCTCTGCCCGCTCTGCGCCTTATGCGCGGAGAACGATAAAGCGCCGATAACGGACATTCCGGGGATCATCAATCTCTCCGACGCTGAATTCGCCTCCGGCCGCGGTTTCGACATCACCGGCACCGTCATCAATTTCAGACGGTGCTTCCCGAAGGAAGGCGTCCGCGAGCCGCATTACAGCATCACGCTCCACGACGGCGAACACGCGCTGCTCGTCCACGGCCCGCTGCCGCCGGGAACGAAGACGGGCAGCGTCATCCGCACCGGATGGCGGAACTGCGCTTCCGGCGCGCGACCGGGCGTTCTCCGCTCGATGAAATCCGGGCGGTCAGAATCGCGAAGGCGAAAGAGCTTCTGAACGACTCTTCCTGCGATATTGGCGCGGTCGCCAACTATTGCGGCTACGCCACTATCGCCACGTTCTCAAAATTCTTCAAATCCGCAACCGGAATCGCGCCATCGAAATGGCGCAAGGCTAATGTCCGGTAAATCCGCCGCTCTTCATACTTTTTCGCCCGATACTCCCGACCCTTAAATATCTTTTAGTATACGCAGCATATCGTAAAGAACCGGCTCTCCGCCGGGAGCCACGACATAGAAGTCGTACATGAGCCGCCTACCGTCGACGCGCAACACCCCAAACATCGGACGGTCGAAAGTCGGTCAGACCTACTTTCTCAATATCAGTAGCTTCGGACAGGTGAACGATCTCTTGGCGCGATAGATGACGCCGCAATTGCCGCACAGCCCAACAAAAAGCGAAAATCACTGAAATTCCTAAGGTTTTTGGGGTCCGTCCCCAAA
>JAFXEA010000247.1 GCA_017521065.1 Kiritimatiellia bacterium
ACAGGGTGTTCGATTGCTTTGAGGAGTACGATGGCGAGATAATCCGCTATTTCCGCGAAGCGAGCCTGATGGGACTTACTCCAAATCCCTGCGTGATATGCAATGCTGAGATCAAGTTCGGGCTTCTTCCGCGTGTTGCGCGCAGGTGCGGACTGGAGTTCGAGAGGTTCGCGACCGGACACTACGCACGTATAGAGAGGTGCGATAACGGACGCTATGCCGTTTGCCGTGCGGTGGACGAAAAGAAGGATCAGAGCTATTTTCTCTACCGTCTGTCGCAGGAGCAGCTTGCTGGAACTATGTTCCCGCTCGGTGGGATGACGAAGATCGAGGTGCGCGAGCTTGCCGCCGCAAAGGGTCTGTCGACTGCGGACAGGCTTGATTCTCAGGATTTCTATTCGGGTGACAAGAACGAACTGATAGGCGAGGCTGATCGTGAAGGGGAGATTGTTGATCTTTCCGGAAATGTTCTCGGACGGCATTCCGGCTTCTGGCGATATACTGTAGGGCAACGCAAGGGTATCGGCATCTATGGACCGGAACCGCATTACGTGATCCGTCTTGACGCATGCCGCAACCAGGTTGTGGTTGGAAGCCGTCAGGAAGCGTTCAGGCGTGAGTTCTGCGTAAAGGACATAAAGTGGATGGCAAGCTCTCCGACGGAAAAAACGATTCCGTGCAGGGTCAAGATCCGCAGCACAGGTGCGCCCCTTGGACCTGTAACGCTTGAAAACGGCATATGCCGAGCCGAAGGGGACGGGCTGTTCGGCGTCGCCCCTGGACAATCAGCGGTATTCTACGATGATTCCGATCGCATAATCTGCGGCGGTGTTATAGGATGAATTGTCAGTGAAATGCGCCGATGACCGACTTTGAAAAAAATTAAAAAAAAAACGAACCCACTTGCACGTGCCAATGTGTTGTGCTATAATTCGCGCGTCTTTTTTTGGAAGGGAAAGGATTCGGACGTGGTGTCCGGGCCCTAGGGTAAACCCGGGCAACGGAGAAGATGAATGGACCTTTCACGATTTGACCAGTCAACCTGAAGTGTGAAACTCAAACCTCTGATGGTTGGCCGAATGGCTATCTAGTGTGCCGACCGTGCTCACGCGGGTACAACAAAGTGAGTTGGCAGGATACCGCCAGAAAAAGGGATCAACAGGTTGCCACCTGGTCGAGGCGCAAGGAAGTCCGAACGCCAAAGCGAAAGGCAAAAAGGAAAAAGAAAAAATGAAGAAACTCATGATTGCTGCCGCTGCTGCGGCGATGATCGGTGGTGTTCAGGCTGTGACCTGCGTGTCCGGTAAGGTGTGCGAGAAGGATCCTTGCACAGGCGAGAAGACCTGCGAAGAAGTCATTGCTGCTGGTACGGCTCACAAGGTTGCGATTTCGCTCAAGACGACTGTCAACAAGAGCAAGTCCACCAAGAAGGCTTGTGAAGATGCTGAGTGCACCTATTGGCGTCAGCAGGGCACCAAGAAGATCAATGGTCTTCTTTGGGAGCAGCTCGATGATTGCTATGGTTGCGTTCCGTTTGGTATCAACAGCGCGTTCTGGACTAACGACGAAGCTCTTGATGTTGAGTTCGCGATAGGCGCTGGCATCATCGGCAAGGGTGAAAACAGCAAGAAGGCTGAAGCTTATGGTACGCTCGCCGGCGATGAGTTTGGCGCTCTCTCCTGGGCTGCTTTCGGTACGTGGGCTGCTTCCACCAAGAAGAATCAGTGTGAAGACGATGACTGCGTGATGTATGTCAAGAGCCTCTCCGGCAGCATCGCTGGTTACCTCATTCCTGCCGAATGGACGGATGAGTGCACCGATTGCGACCTCATCGTTTACGAAGGTTGCTGCGATGATATGCAGCTCGTGAACACGGCCGCTTATGGTACGATCAAGATTTCCTACGACAAGGCTACCGCCAAGAAGGTTGCTCTTGCTGAGGATGCTGACGATATCGCTTCCTTCTACAAGGTTCCGGCTGCTGTTGCCGAGGATATCGTTGTTGGCGAAGTCGTTATCGAGGAATAATCCTCTGATCGCAAGCACATGAAAGTGTGTCAATGGGGGAAGGTGGAATAGCCTTCCCCTTTTGTTTTGCACAAGTCGCCAGAAAAGATTGGAAAGGATCTTGAAATGAAGTATGTATTTTTGTTTTTGGCGGTTCTGGCTGTTTTTGTTTGGATCTTATTTACAAGGCAGACCGATAGCGTGAATGTTGAGGCCGCGCAGAAGAAAGCGTCTGATGCCGTTCGTGATCATGTAGCTGTCAGAATAGACGGGAAAGATTTGACAAGAAGCGACATTATCAAGAATGGAAGAGTTCTTCTTCAGTTGAATATGAACAAGGCGCGGAGGAAGAATATTCGTAAGAGAGAGATCCGTGCCTTGGAGAGATATTGCAGATCGGCAGTTGCAAAGGAAATATCGAAATGTGCCGTTGAGCGATATCTTAGGGATAGAAATGTCCAAGTGTCCACGGGAACCGTTATGAGTGTAACCCGGAGGTTTGAGAATCAATATGGTGTTATGTCCAGGAAGTTAAGACGGCGGCACAACGTCGATGATCTTAAGTTCATGCTGGGAAAGAATGCGGTCAGACTTGACGAGATGATCATGGAGACTGCTCGATTCGTGGCAATGACAAATGACGTGATTCGGTCTGCGGATTGCAGCATTTCAGATGAGCAGGTTTTGAAGCGATTGGATTTTATTAAAAAGGGGAATGAACATGTTGCTGGTGTAACCCGTGACGTTTTCGAAAAAGCGACCAATGTGTGGAAGAAGATTATTTCGGGTGAACTCGCTTTCGAGGCGGCGGCTTCAAAGTTCAGTGAAGACGAGTATATAAAGGAGGGCTGTGATTGGGGATGTTTTACCCGCGACCAGTTGGAGGGTGAGGCTAAGCTTCTTGCCATATTGCCAGATCTGAAAACCGGCGACATCACTCCGCCTATTGAGTCCGACGGTGGACTTGCTATTCTGCGTAAAGATGAAGACGACAACGACCGTACATATTCGTTTTCCCGCGTATTTTTCAAGTTGCCATATTTCTATGAAGAAGAAAACCCTGAGCAGGCGCGTGAATATCTTAAAAAGCGTAAATATGCCGAGTTGATAAAATCGGCGATCGATGAAAATATAGCAAAATTGAAGATTGAATATCCGGACGGAACAAATATGGTTTGGAAAATAACCGGACAGGATTTTAAATGATATCTTCGCTTTTTGTTCTGGCAGCGGTTTTTTTCGGATTGAAGTTCGATCCGGCTGCGACGAACGCTGTTACCGAATCAAGAATTTATCCAGTCGCTCCTGCGGCTTACCGCATGGTTCAGCCTGACGGCACTGCGAGGATTTTTAATCTTACCGATGCCGAAAAGGGCATTTTGGCGGGGCCAAAGCCGTGGCTTGGCGTCATCAAAGACCGGCGGATTGACATTTGGGCCGACCCGGAATATACCGGCGGTAAATTGCGAACGGCTTTCACTTTTTGTGGCCGGGCGACTTAGGTTGATGATTCTTGACGGTAAGCGTTATACTTTTGCCAAAGCTTCACCTCAAGACGATACGCTTGAAAGGCTTTTCCCTAAGCGTAAGGTACGCAATTATGAAAGGAATTCAACGGCCGATATTTGGCGCAACGACAGATCGAGACTGCGCCTTTGGTTCGCCAATCCCAATAGCGCCGGCATGTTGATGGCTGAGGCATTGATCTTCTGCACTTGGCTGTTGATGAAAACAAGAGGTTTTTCTCGTGCGGTTGTAGGCATTCTATCTGTGGCGTGCTCCTACGGGCTTTTGGCAACAGGGTCGCGAGGCGCTTTGTTAGGTGTAATTTTGGGTTTGGCCGTGATTGTCGGCGTGCATATAAAAAAGATGTTTTCAGTCAAGGCTTTTGCGATATTGCTCTTGGGCTTTATTGTTGCCGGTACGGGAATTGTTGTCAGCGGCAACGCAAAACGTTTGACCGATACCTTTACCTCCATTGACGGGGGAAATGCCCGCCGGTTGAAGATAGGCTTGGCGGCGGTGAAAATGTTTGCCGATGCGCCGACAGGTTGGCGCGGTGGCGAAGTTTCCGGGCGAAATGCGTGTCTGAATTGGTATGTGTTTGATGAGCCCAACAGTTTGAGAACCCATCTTATGAGCCTTGCCGAGTGCGGATGGTTCAAAGGCTATATTTATGTGTTTTTGTGGATGATGGTACTGGTTTCAGGTTTTATATTAGCTAGAAAAAAACATCCCCTTACAGGGGCGATTTGGGTGGCATTCGGTGTCGCTGGGTGTTTCAATCCCGTTTATAGAGATTGGGAGACGTGGGTTTTGCCGGTTATGGCGTTATGGGCAATGGCATCACCTGGTGGACGTTTTACACCGAAGCAATGGCGAAGTTCCGTGCTGGCGGCTGCGTTTTTATCGGTTTTGACAGTTTTCGGGCTTGTTGCCGCAGGGAAATTGCTGGAGCGTCCGACAAAGATTTCTGTACGCTGTAAAGGCAAGGCTACGCTCGTAAATGGTGAAGAGCCGCAGGTTTGGGTGGTAGGAGATCCGTTGGTGATGGGCGGCGGCGGTTTCCCCGGCAGAGAGATTCTCGCATACTGTATGCGTAATCCCAATGTTGGGGCGATTGCGTATGTTTATGATGTGAATGATTTGCCGACGGCGGCGAAATCGGTCATAGTGGCAGGTCGAAATGTTCCTGATTATCTGGCGGCTTATGAAAAGGGTCGCGCATGCAAGGCTTCACGTCTGCTTTTCCTGTCGGCATCAGTCGGCCCCGACACTGTTCCGAAACGCCTTATTGAGGAATCTGAACTTTTGTGGGTAGCTGGATCGCTTTTGGCCGACCGCAATAAATCGTATGCGGGTAAACGGGCATGGGTGAAGTTGGCTCCAGGTTGTGAACGCTATATCCCGAACTGGACGGATTTCCTGTCGCAATAGGTTGACGCTGATTCTTCGATTGTGATATAATGCGGCCTCGAAAAGGGAGGTCGTGTCCAATTCATGGTTTATGGAGTGGTAGTGGCTTCAGAACCCGTACATTGTTGCCTTAGGCAAAACAGAAAGGTATCGATATGAAAGCAAAACGGATGATGCATGCGGTTGTGATCTGTGTAAGCGTGTTGCTTGGCATGGGAAATATCCATGCCGGTTATATCTCGACGCAAAAGACTGTTGAACCAGGAAAATGGACTTCGGATTACGAAGGTGCTCTCGCATACGCCGATAAAAACAACACCCCGATGGTGGTGTTTTGGGCAAATGTGGGATGCGGAAATTGTGAGAAGATCGAAAAAGAGATGAATGCAGATGCGGCATTCCAGAAATGGAAAGACGAGTTTGGCGGTTTGCTTGTCTTCGTGGAGAGTAATTCCAAGGTCAAGAAGTGGATTAAGGATAACGCTCGGACTAAGATTTCGAAATATCCTTATATGGCTGTATATTGGCCGAAGAATGCTTCGGGTGAAAACGTGCTTGAAGGCTTTAGTGCTTATAAA
>JAFXEA010000248.1 GCA_017521065.1 Kiritimatiellia bacterium
CACGCACATCTTCAGGAAAACGAACACCCGTCCACAACATAGCGGTAAGCGCGCCGGACGCGACATAATCGTCATCAAAGAACAACGCTTTCGGGAATGGGCTTATTGACCTCTCCGCAAGCTTCGCATTCATGAATTCGAGTGCACACTGTGCGACGACCGCCCCTGATGCGCCGGGCGGTGTTTCAACCGGCCATGCATTCACCTTAACACCTTTCGATTGAAGAGCTTCAACCACGGAGTCGGCGTTCCATGCCGACATGACCGTAAGCTCATCCACTCCCGTATTGCGACAATGAGCCGCAAAAGCCGCGTTCGCAGAATCGCAGCTCCACCGGATGGCACCTGCACAACCGCGTGGCAAACGGCAGACTTCATCGTCTGTTCGGCGAACAAACACCGCACCTTGCCTGGAAAGCCAATTCGAAATCTCTTTTTTGTTATGCAACTGCACTACAAGATCCGTCTGCTGGCGAAGCATCAACTCAAGGAGTGAAAAGTCAAACTTGCCATTCGACTTGCGAGGGACCGTCACCGTTTGCGCAAGGTAACCATTTGCGGTAAATTCGTCCCTGAGAATGGCCGACAACGCATTGTCCCAGATATGTACTGCAGTCGGCACGACGATAAGAATCTGCCCCTTCCACAATGGACGGTCTGGAGCGCACACCACGCTTCCTACGGCAGGACGCGGACTTATCAGCCCTTCCTCGCGAAGCATGACGACCGCCTGTTCCGCAATGCCTTTACTGACTTCAAGAATCTCGGCAAGATCGCGTACGGGAGGCAGGATTTCACCGGTCTGATAGAACCCTGTCTTGATGGCAGTACGCAACCCGGCGGCGACCTGACATGCCAGATCGCCGCGACGCGAACGGTCAAGAGAGAATCCCGGTTTCTTGAAATCCTTTTTCCTCATAACGCAGCGTATTATATGACAAGTAGGACAAGTAAGTCAAGCAACGATTACATCCACATTGCAAAACTGTATTTTCAGAATTTTACGTCAATCTGCCAGCGCACGAACCATGCCGGACGCTGGGTGTCATAATAGTCGCCAGGGTTGAAGAACTCCGCAAGGAGGTGTCCAAATATCTCAAAGCGGCGAATGCCGGACGCATTTTCAGGCGCAAGAAGCAGAGGGAAATCATACCGGGCCTGAGTGATCCAGCCCTTGAAGTCTCCACTGCGGCGTCCGTCGGCATGACCGAGTCCATCATTCTCAGCGGCAAACATGGGACCGGACGAGAAGTTGATCCGATGACACTTGCCGAAATCCGTTCCAACCGTAAGCCTTGGATGGATGAGGTTGCTCCACCAACCCACCCCGTAGAGCGTTCCGTAAAGGAACATCTCGGAATGCTCGACGCCACGCGACCAAAGCGGATCCCATGCGCTGTGTCCGCCGTCCTGTGTTGCGGCATCCTTGTCACCGCTCATGTACAGCACGGAAAACTTCGCGTAAGGTTTGATGGCATCGGAAAGTTCCGTGCGCCAATCAACCCCGGCAAAACCGCTCCAGCCGTTGCAAAAATCACCGTCGGTCGTCTCACCGACCTGCGTCATGCCCTCAAGTTCAAGAGAAAGCTCATCCGTAATGTGCGGAGTCGCTCTGCCGCCAAAAACGGTCAACTCCTTGCCGGGATGCTTGACATCCCGCACATCATAGGAATAGTTCTTCTTGAAGATGGTGAAAAGCTGATAAGGAATGGCTTCCGGACCACCGATATTGGAACTCCACACGAGCCCCGCTCCGAATTCGTCCATGTCAGGGTCGTTCCCGCCGAGTCCGTTCAAAGAACGGTTGCGGGATCCGCCTGTACCCCAGCGAAGCTTGTTGCGGTCGGAATTGTAGAGCGCAAATGCGTCGAACTTCGACTCTTCGGTAACGTGCCACGTCATCCGCATCATATCGGTGTACAGCGTACGGCTGCCGTCCCCCGGCGTTCCATCCGCAAACACATGCGGCAGCCCGAAGAGAGATCCCATCCCCGGCTCCCATACATCCTGTCTGCCGAAGCGAAAATCAATACGGTCGTCAAAAAGGCCGACTCCTTCGAAATAAAGGTTGTCGAGAACCAGTTCATCAGGGAACTCGTAAGCGCGGGAATGCTGCGGGGTGATGTTCCAGCGAGGTTCGTCAGTGACACGTGAGTAGATCCGGAAATGATCGCCGAGCTTCAGATCGCCCCATGCTCTCATGCGAAAGCGCATCTGGTTCTTGGATTTATTGCGCACGACGGGAGACTGCATTCCGCCGCCTGGAGTACCGGGAACATTGCCCATTATCTCCTGACGCACGCGCAGATCAGCCCCTGCGTTGAAGGAGACGGAATTCGTATCCATGGCCGAAACCGTAGATGCCGCAAAGAAAACGACCGCTGAAAAAGCGGTCGCCGTAGTAACAATCGTTTTCATTATGGCGTGTATTATATCAGAAGATGCTCATTGCGACACCAACGATCAATGGCATTGTGATTATGGATATCAGCGTAGTGACCGAGACCAGCCCCACTGAAAGATCCACATCCTTGCCGTACTTCGCGGCGAACATCGAATCCATTGCGGCCACCGGAGCCGAAGCTGAAGCCGTAAGCGCAACCGCCATGACCGGATCCAACCCGAACCTGCGAATCATTGTCATAGAGACAAGGACTATGGACGGAATCACCAAAAGTCTCAAAACGGACGCCACAAGAGCTGGTGTGCAGCGGAAATAGGCGGCAAAACGGGCATCCGCAAGGTAGTAACCTATAATGATCATTGCAAGGGGCGTATTCAGTTCCGAAAGGTAGCGGATCGGCTCACCGATCACCTGCGGCAACGTGGTGGACGTAAGAAAAAGAGGAAGTCCCACCGTGATGCCGATTGTACCGGGATTGACGAACAGTATGCGCTTGTCCAGATCCTTGAGATGTCCGCACATGACCTTGAGTCCGTACGTCCAGCACAGCAGATTGAACACGACCACGTACACCGCTCCGTAGAACGCCCCTTCAGCTCCTAGAAGCGCATACTCAAGAGGTATCGCCATGAAACCGCCGTTCGAGAAAACCGTCCCGAACTTCAATATGCCCTTACGCATATCATCCACGCGCCGGAAACAGGTTTCGGCGAAAAGAAGCCCGACTCCATGAGCAAAAAACGCGGTGGCGAGCGCCATGCCGAGATTTGCAAGCAGTTCCTTCGTGAACGGACGCTGGAACACATGTATTATCAGACAAGGTGTGACGATCAGCAGAAGCAGATTCACAGCCCCTTTCACAAACGCATCGGAGAAAAGCCCTTTGCGGCGGCACACGTAACCGACCGCCATAAGAGTGAAAAGAACGCCCACCTGTTGGGCTGTCAGAAGAAAACCGTCAAACATCAATATGCAACACCTTGATTTTTTGAAGCCGCATTATACCACACCGGCAATGCCAAGCTTCCGGCAGACGGAAGAAAGCACAGCTCCAACCGCCTCCTGCTCTTGAATCTTGCCAAGCAATTCACCGTTCTCATACAGAAGGAACACTCCGTCCCCGCCGCAAAGCGCGATGTCCGCGCCCTTTGCCTCACCCGGACCGTTCACCACGCACCCCATCACCGCAACACGCGGAAACATCAGCTCACGCCGTGCCACCTCCGACGACAGTCGGGCAAGGCCGGCCTCCACCGCCTCCGCAACTCCCTTCACATCGCATTTCGTGCGCCCGCAGGTGGGGCAGCTTGTCACCGACGGCCCCGGCGGACGCAGACCCAGCGCACGGAGGATCTCAAGACCGACCGCTACCTCGCGCTCAGGCGTATCGGTTAACGACACGCGAATGGTGTCGCCTATGCCCTCGGAAAGAAGTATACCCATGGCGACAGAGGAATGGACCGTTCCGCGCATGAAGGTTCCGGCCTCCGTGAGTCCGACATGAAGCGGAATATCTGTACGTTCTGCAAGTTCACGATAGGCTGCAAGGGTATCCGCGACATTTGAAGCTTTCACCGATACGA
>JAFXEA010000249.1 GCA_017521065.1 Kiritimatiellia bacterium
AAGATGTTTCCCGCAAGAAGAAACGAAGCAACAACCAATGATGATTTCATGATCATGACGGATTCCTTTCCTTTTTCAGATTCTGTAAATGGAGACAATCGGCGCACTCTGCCTCTCCCACCAGGAGAAGGCAGACACCTTGAATGTGACATCTCCCTTCGGCAACCTGTCCACGGCAATGACGCATTTCATCGCCGCCTCGCTGCGCGGATCTCCGGCGCGGAACCTATGCGCATCGTGGAGAAACGCAAACGCAGCAGTCTTGCCGCCGCATTCAGCTTCAATCAGATATTTCACTCCTCTCGCCGCGCTTTCCGCATTTGCCGCCGGAACGGAAATCTCCACGGCATCCGTTTTCTTCGCGTTTTTGGGATCGCCGCGGCGGGATGCCGCTACTCTTCTGATATCCACCTTCGCCCCGTCAGGGAACACCGGCGCCTTGGCTACCTTGCGGCGTAAGTCAAACGCATAAGGCTTCCCCTTCTCTGCGGACAGGGGCACCACCCAGTCTTCAGCCAATGGCTTCATGTCGAAAAGATCGTATCTCGTGAACACTATGCGATCTGCATACACACGCACCAACTGCGCCTGTCTGCCGTATCCCCGTCCAATCATGGACATGGTCTTTACCCGGTCCCTTTGATTAGTTGCATAGGATCCGTAGTTTTCATACCCGACCGCAACTCCCGACTTAAGAGAGCTTATGCCGACATGACTCGCAGTCGCAGTCGCAACCGACGTGAAAGCTCCCTGCCATATCGCCCTGTCGTCCAGAAGCGAATTGTGGGAATGTCCGGAGAACGCCACCGCATTCGGGAAGCGGGAGAGCACCCTTGTGGAAGTTCCGTCATCCTGTCCCCAGACCTCATCTCCATGGCACGTACCTTTGGGATGTGGATGCTGCACATGAAAAAACGGCTTAGACCTGTCGAGCGTAGAACCGACTTTTTCATAGAACGCTTCAAGCTCCTTGCAGAACGCGACACCCCGCCCGTTAGTCTCCCCCTCCCAATGAGCGCCTATGAAATCATAGCCCTTGACCGTTTTGCGGTAGACGCTCGTGAAATCCTCCTTGAAGAATCTCTTCCACCATTTCGCCCTGTCCAGTGCAATGGCGCGTTTCTTCATTTCATTCCTGTCGCCCTTGCATGCGCGACGGGCGAAAATGCGTGAGACATCATGGTTCCCGTACACGAATATCCGCTCCACCTTGCGTCCGTCAGGAGCCCTGTCATCAGGAAACACGTCAAACCAGGTCTCCGCAAACTTCTCCATTTCATCCGTGACGGCGTTCGTTATCATATCCCCGGCGACAACTACCGCATCCACGCCCTCTTTACGGAACATCTCAAGGGCGCTCTTGAACGGCCCGGTGAAGTATTTTCCTCCAGAAAGCGGTTTGACGTGGATATCCGAGATCACGCCGAACACCAGCTCAGGATTGCCAGAAGAATATCTTCCGCGAGGAGCGGCAAACGCCGGACCGCAACGGCAAACGGCCAATCCCGCGACCGAAAGCGACTTTCCAATAAAAGAACGTCTGTTCATCATATTCTCCTCACGGATTCAATTTCAAAATGCGAATATCTCCATATGGAACATCAATGCGCACAACTCCATTTTTGATTTCGCAAGGGGTATTCTCGAGAAGTTCCCGGACTTTACCGCAGCGTGTTTTTGAAACATCCACAACAGCGCATTCCGCACCCTTCTTGAACACCGGATACTCATCCCACTTCTTCGTCACTCCGCCGTTGTTTATGAGATACACGAGCCAGCCGTCTTCCGTTCTGTTGAGTCCCCACTGAACAGCGGACGAGCCGTCCTCTGTCGTCGATACCGACACGGGAACGAACCGCGCAAAAAGCTCGTTCAGCAGCCATTCGATCTCCGGATATCGTTTACGCGACTCGCTTCTGATGTACAGAGGATGAGCGATCTCATCCAAAGCCTTCTTTTGCCCTGCGGCGTCATCTCCGTACCACGGCGTAAGATATGGAGTCTTTGCGATGATGACCTTTCCCTTCCCTTGCGCAAGCTGCAGGAACGCAGGGTTTGACATTTCCCGCGCCCTGCCGAGATTGACAGGAAAAGTATCGAGCTGCGCGGAAGTCAGCACCAAAACGCCGCCATTTCTGACATAGTCGAGAAGGATTTTCCGCATCTCCGGATTCTTCCCGTACTCGCCGACGAGAACGGCCGCCTTGTAGTCGCCTATGACCCGTTTGAAGGAGGTCTGATCCTTGAAGTCAGGCGTGATTGCGTCAAACAAATCGCCATACCGCGAATTGCACATTACGCGTTCCACTTTGGATGTATAAACCGCACGTGACCAGTTCTGCGGATAATCCAATACCGTGGACATTATCGCATCCAACATGAAATCGGGATGAGTATAGTCATAGAGGCGGAACGCCTTCCCGCCAAAGCGCGTATATCCACGGTTCGCCGGTACAAGCAATGCAATAGGCGTGTATGAAACCCCTCTATCCGTAGTGGTGCAGAACTTGTGGAACTTCTCATACATCTCCCCCTCCTCCGAAAGCCGGACCGGGGGATTGTTCTTGAGAAAGTGCGTATTGGGCATGCTTTCACGTTCATAATAATTTGCGCCGGAAAGGTATGTCATGTACGTCGTGCGCTTAACCGCCGAAACCGAAATGCCATATCTCGGACCATGGTGCGCCCACTGCGGATTATCTTCAGCCATAAGGCAGTTGCTCACAAACCTTCCGTTCTTGGCTCCGTCTATATAGCTGGCGATATACCACATCCACGGCACCTGAAACTGACGTGCCGCCCCGCGGCAGAACATCATCTGCACCTGATAAAGAACATGTGAACGGGTTGTCTCTATACCGATCGCCCCTGCTCCCCAATAGGCGGCAAGATGCCCGATGCAATCGCTTCCATCTCCAAGGAGAAGCTTTTTCGGATCCGAAAAATTCCACTCCACGATACGGTCATAGGTAGCGCGAAGAAGATCCACGAACTCATCTCTGTTCTCAGGCTTTTTCATTTTCTTGAGCAATTCCTGCAGCTGCTCTTCGGATATCGAAGTGCCTTTTTGGCTACACAGCTGTTTCGGCATGCGGAACGGCTGGTATGCATCATTCCCCCATTCAAGGCTTATGAAGTTCCTGAAGTTCGGGTATTGAACTTTCCACGCCCTGTACGCATCGAAATCGTGTTTGAAAACCCCGAAGTAGAACTTGTTCGCATTGAACGTCGAACGCGAGCAGAGATTGACGAAAAATGACTTGCCCGTAGCTTTGTCATACGGTGGAGGGATCTTCGTCAAATCATAAAAGAGCGAACCGTCCGGTCTTTTGCTTGTGGCCAGGTTGTACTCGTTCATCATGGCATCAAATGCCTCACGTCCCTTGGCGAATTTGGCGCACTTTCGAGATGTCCCCGCCATCCAGCCGCTCCAGGCGGGCTCGAATGCAGTACACTTCGGAGGAGGCATCGAATAATCCGCCGACTCCACCCCCGAAGCAGCGACGGTCATGAACAGCGCTACTGAAACCGCCGAGAGCATGTACAGCAGAGACCTGCACTTCGGCGTTGCCGCCGGTGCGTGTTCCTCTTCATTAGACCGTACGCACGGATTTCCTGCCATGTATGTCCCCTTTCTTCGCTTTATTAATCGGCTCTGCATTGTATCTTTTTTATCAAATCATCGTTTTGACAGTTCTATACGTCCCTTTTCAAACATTAATGGCCGCATCATCCCTGACTACCTTGCTGAAGTCAATCTTAGATATATCGATATCCAGCATGCCGAGGGGCTTGGCCGTCTTCCAGCCTCCACGCGTAAAATCCGGAATGTCGTACGGACGTGACTTGTCGCGCACTGACCTTTCCGTAAGTTCGCAGAGACAGTTCATGGCAGCGAGATCATACACATCGATATCAAGGGGGATTCCGTTCTGCAGACAGTAAGCCCAGCGAAGATCCATGATGAAATCCTGTCCGCCGTGTCCGCCGACCTTCTTCGCGATTTCACCGACCTTTCTCCAGAGCGGATGTTTGTGCAGTTCGCGCACCTCAGCCGTTTTCTCTTCGGAAAGAAAGTTATGGATGCCCTGTCCGCAACGCTCCTCGAAACCAATCTTCAACGTGGAAGGCGCCTTGCCGCGCGGACGCCACGGCATCCCCCAGAATATGCCCTTGGTTCCGGACATGAGATTAAGGCGCGAATATGGACGCGGACTTGACACGTCATGCTGAACCATGATCGACTTGCCGAGCGCGGTCTTGATTAACGTTGTGTTCATGTCCCCCATCTCAATCTTGTCCTTGCGACGCGGATCGTCGGGAGGGAGAATCTCCTTCATATAATTCTCAAAGTTTGCCTGATGCGACTCAAGAGATACAAGATAGTCGAAACGATCTCCGCGGTTGATATTCATCCACATGCACACGGGACCGAGTCCGTGCGTCG
>JAFXEA010000250.1 GCA_017521065.1 Kiritimatiellia bacterium
ATGTGGTGAAGCGGCTTCCACTTGCCGCCGTATTCGATGGAACTCCATGAGGCGACAGGCCAGAGGTCGTTCAGCTGCCAGTAGAGCGTACCCATGCAGTGGGGCCTTAGCGTACGCCAGCCCTCGACCGCCGTCTTGATCGCAAGCCCCTGTTGAACCTGCGAGAGATACAGCATTGAATCGAAGTCCTTGGGCGCACGGAAATACCGCTTGAAAGAATTGCGTATACGGTCGTTGCCGCCTTCGTTCTTTTGATGCCACTCAAACTCCGGCGAACCACTCTTAAGAGCCTTTCCCGGACAGAATGTCGCCGCCGTTTCACGCGAAGAAAAACTCTGGAAGCCAAACTCACTGCAGAATCTCGGTCGTGATCGGTAGTATTCCGCAAACGGCTTCTCAAAATGCCATACCTCCCAGTTATGGGAATCGCCTTGATCTGCGCGTCCGAAGGTTGTGCCGCTCAAGTCGTCCGGACCCGCACAAGGCGAACTCGGCCAAAAGAGTCGAGAGGGATCATAGCGTTCAAACATCGTCTTCTGAATCGCGACTGGCACCTTACACTCGTTGCCGCCACACCACATCGCGATGGACGCATGGTCACGGAGACGACGAACCTGATGGGCGCACTCTCGTCCAACAAGATCGGAGAACCTGGGGTCGTCCGACGGATAGGATCCACACGCGAACATCTGATCATGCCAAATGAGCAATTCGAGTTCGTCGCAGATGTCGTAGAAGCACTCCTTCTCATACTGTCCGCCGCCCCAAAGACGGATCATATTCATATTCGCCGCCTTTGCGCTTTCAAGAAGGTCGCGGTAGCGCGCCGGGGTCTGCTCGTTCTCGAAAGCCGAGCAGGGTATCCAGTTCGCACCTTTCATGAAGATGGCGCGTCCGTTCACCTTGAACACAAGGCCGCCGCCAGTGGTGTCTACTTCGATTTTCCGAAGCCCGATGCGCTTGGTGATCTTATCGCCGCCTGCCGTAATCGTATAGGTATGGAAACGCTGCTCGCCTTGTCCGGCAGGCCACCACAAAGGAGGATTTGCAATCTCTTCACGGTTCGTAACCACCGTTCCGTCGCTCATCTCGGCATATGCGGTCAAGGTGCAATGGGACATATCATCATTGAACTTCGTATCGGCATAAACATATTCGACACGCTTCCCCTTATCCGAGGCGATTAGCTTCACGGATCCGCAGAAACCGATAACCATCTGCGAAGGGCCCCAATCCCAGCCCTTGTGGCAGGCATTCTTGCGTACGAATGCGTGATTATGCGCCCATTCATGCTCAAAGCGAACCATATCGACTTTATTGGTGGAATGGCACCGATATTCCGCAGCAAGTTCGTCTCCGCGGCGGATTGCGCTCCTGAAAACGCCTCGGATGACATTCTTACCGACGCGAAGATATGGTTTCACATTCAGCTGCCAACGCAAAAAGCGGTCGTTAGTCTTTCCGACATTGCGTCCATTAATATATATATCGGCGAAACAGTCGACATCATCCGCCTGTAGGATTATCTCTTCCGACGAGAGGATATTTTCGGATATGTCGAATTTGCGGGCTATAGTCCAATCGTTGTAGCCGATCCACTGCAAATTCGTTTCATTGCATCCATAGAACGGATCTTCTATGAGTTTCGCCTTGTAGAGGGCATGATGTACATCACCGGGTACGACAATGGGACACTCCACCGCCGCACCGGTTTCGTTCATGCCGGATAACCGCCACTCGCCGGAAAGGTCGATTTCGGCGGCAGCGAAGAATATCGGCAGAATGGCGAAAAGCATTATCTTTTACCTCGCATTTTTTTTTTGTCGAATTTTGTGGATTCGCGCACTATAAGCCGCGCAGAGAGAAACACCTCACGCGGCAGGAAACCGGGATTCGCCAGACGCTCAAACATCAACGAGACCGCAGTCTCGCCAATCTCATGGCAAGGCTGGACAACAGTGGTGAGAGGAGGAAAAGCCTCTTCCGCGACCGGGTCGCCGTTCACTCCTGCCAGAAGCACATCTTCAGGAACGCGTTTGCCGATGGCCTTCAAGGTTTTGAGAAGCAAAGAGGCGATGTGGTCGTTTACGGCGATGATGGCGTCCGGACGGTTGCTCCCGGCAAACACGCGGGCGGCGGCACGGGTGTCGGTCGGGTCGGCAAAGAACACGCTCCCCTTCTTCCACGGAAGTCCTGCCTCGGCCACGGCGATGCCGACGCCTGTGCCCCGCTTGAGCGAAGTGGGCGCAGGCAGAGGATTGGAAAAATACATTATGCGCTTTGCGCCTGCGGCAATGACATGCTTCGCAAGCATGTAACCGACACCGGTGTTGTCAACACCAACAAGATCATACTCGCTGCGACTTGGTGGCGGAACTATGTCGCTGTCGAGAAGGACAACCGGTATGCCGGCTGCCTTGAAGAGTTTCAGAATCCCCCTGTTCATCCTCTCGCAATCACGAACGAACTGGAGCGGCTGAAAGAAAACGCCTGAAACCTTCTCCCGAATACAGACCTCTGAGAACTCGATGGCGCGCAGTGCACGTTCGCGCATAGAGCCGGATCCGAGAGCGGCAGTGAGAATAGTCCATCCCTTGGTCTTGGCCGCGTCCATGACACCTTTGCAGATGCGCCCATAGAACGGATAGTAGGCATCCGGAACAATCATCGCGAACTTCTGCGCCGCTTTCGTCGCGGCGAGATCCACAAGGAACGTGCCATAACCCGGACGGCGTTCTACGAGCTTTTTGTTCAGAAGCTCCTTCATCGCCGCCTGAACGGTGGCTCGCGCCA
>JAFXEA010000251.1 GCA_017521065.1 Kiritimatiellia bacterium
ACGCCGCCATCAGACGACGCAACTGGAGCACCGCCGCCGGGATGGGGTTCGTTCACATATGATATCGTGCCACGCTTGACAAGAGCAAGACCGTCCCATGTAAAGCTTTCCGTAACCTTCCCCTTCGTTACAGTTGCAAGCTGTCCATCCACGTGGTAGCCGTATGTGATACGGTTCTTTCCTTCAGTCATGGACATTACCTTGTCGAGATATCCGTAACGGTAGGATTTTGTTCCTTCCTTTACCATTCGCCCTGCGGCATCATAGGCGTATTTCGTGACCTTTCCGTCTGGCGCGGTTGAAGTAACGAGCTGGTTAGCCTTGTCGTATGTGTATGAGGTCTTCTTTCCGTTAACGGTCTTTTCGAGTATGTTGCCTGCCGGATCGTATGCATATTGCTCAATCTCTTTTCCGTCCGCATCCGTCACGGCAAGAAGCTGTCCCTTCAGGTCGTACCGGTAATGCTGAATGACTCCGTTTGCGAGCCGAGCCGTTATCTTACCATCAACACCATACCAGTATTTGAGCTCGGCCAGCGCAGTATCACCGCTTAGCAAGGTCTTTGACTGAAGCCGTCCATATTTCGTATAACCAAAGAGAACAGTTTTCCCGTCGATGACCTGCTTTTCGACGCGTCCATTTCTTCCATACTCATATTTGACGGATTTTCCGTCTGATGAAATCTCGACAAGTCGTCCGCAACGGTCATATCGACGAACCTCTTCGGAGAATGGTTCGCCCTTATTGTCCTTCATTGTGCGTTTCGTACGCTGACCATACGCATCATAGGCATAGGTGGTGACAACACCGTCTTCGCTTTTTTCGGCGAGCCGTCCGAAATAGTCGTAGGAATACGTTTCCGATTTCTTGCCGCGTGTGTGCTTCGCGATTCTGCCTCTTGCATCATAGGCAAATGTCTCGACCTCGTCTTTTCCGTATGTGATCTTGGTCACGCGATCATGCTGGTCGTATTCGCGCTTTATCGTGCGTTCTTTCTTACCGTTATGTGACGACACTACTGATTTCAAAAGACCATACTGATCCTTCACATAGTCGGTAAGCTGGTTTGCCGCCGTCGTGCGGGTGGCGAGACCAAACGCATCCCATCCAAACTTGATCTCATTGCGATTCTCGTCAAGGACGGACTCAAGTCTTCCGATACCATCATAAGAATAAGCGACCTCTGTGGCATCCGGGAAAATCTCCTTTACTATGCGCCCGAATCCGTCGCGTTCAAACCTCTTAGTCCTGCCAGACTGATCTGTATAGGATATCGGGCGTCCTGCGCCATCGTAGGATACGGAAACCGACTGCAATAATTCCTTCCCGGCCTTGCGGACAATCCGTGCCACCTGCCCCGCAAGCGTATAGTCGCAGGATGTTACCACCCCGTCAGCATCGGTGACGCGCACCGGACGGTTCCAGCTGTCGTATTCCATCTGCGTAATGCGCCCAAACACATCGGTCACCTTTTCCGGGCGACCATGCTTCGTGTATGTTACCTTGTATTCCCTCCGTCCATCGGAGAATCTTACCGGACGGTTCTCGCGGTTGTATGTCGCCGTAGCTGTACGGACAACTTTCCCGTTCGCATCAAGTTCCGACACCGACACCGGATTGCCAGCCTTGTCGCACACATACGATCTGACAGGTTCAATAATTGAGCTGCCAGCTATACGTCTCGTCTGGCGGGAGATATTGGCGTTCGCATCCCACTCGAAATTAATGTCATTTCCGAGTCTGTCGCGGACACGAATCGGACGGCCGGTGGACTTGTCATATCTGAAGTCGACAACATCCCTCCCCCTACCATCGACAACCTTGCGTACCTTTCCAAGATACGCCACATCATAGCGCATGAAATAGTAGACTGTGTACTTCTTCCCTGAAAATTCGGTGATGCCGAACACGCCGGTATTACTGTTGAACGAATACTGTGCCTTGCGTCCAACCTTGTCTTCAAGGGTCACATTGCCGGCCTTGTCTCCGTACGAATATACGAACGAACCGTCAGATACTATGCGCCCGGAAATCTTTCCCGTATGTTTCTCCTTGTTGCGCCTGTCGGCGGAGCGGATATTCTGTTTTCTTTCTGCAAGGGTTTCCGTCTGGACGGTCAGTTTTTCGGTAAAATCGCCTCGCCTTATTTCAGATAGATGGTTGCCGGAATATCCGTATGTTTCCGGATACATGTCGGCGGTCTTCATTGAGACAAGCCTCGGACGCACAGCGGAGACTATCTGTCCATCAAGTGTTTTCGGAAGCATGGCAAGTTTCCCGCGTTCATAGTCCAGATGCGTTGCCACGCCATTCACCGAAACGGACTCGGCCAGTCCGTCGGCATTGTATCCAATCGTTACAAACGCGCGGGCACCCTGCGATATCGATACGAGGCGGTTTGCCTTGTCGTATGCAAAATCAAGCGAACGGCCAGACGGCGCTTCAATGCTTGCAAGACAACCATTCCTGTAGGTGAATCTCCAACCTTTGAGAGTTTTCTTTCCTGAAAAAGTCCAGTCGCCGGAAATTTCTGGACGCTTCGCCGAGGTATCCGCCTCCCAGTCGGAATAGGGAGAATAGTATCCCTTACCCTTTTTTGCCTCTTCGTGAAGTGCAATCTTAACGGCGTCTTTCGGCAGCTTTTCCTTCTTCGGACGGAACTTCATCTTCTCGCCCCAGGGAGTCGTCCACAGAACCCCGTCCTTGTCCCATGCCGCAGAGGACTCAAGCTGCGGGGATCTCCAGGCAAAACCGAAGATGCCGGTCCTTTCAGAAAATGATTCATACGCAACTTCAACAGGATAAGACAACTCCGGCGTAAAGTTCGCCGCTCCAAGAGATCGAGAAATGCGGAAGCCGTCCTCGGTTAGCGACGCCCGCCCAGCTTGTAGAGGGCTGGACTTGAATGACAAGCCTCCAGCCAATGACGCATGGCATATAGCAATGGCA
Source organism: Kiritimatiellia bacterium (assembly GCA_017521065.1). GTDB lineage: Bacteria > Verrucomicrobiota > Kiritimatiellia > RFP12 > UBA1067 > UBA1731. Next base: position 2,950 of record JAFXEA010000251.1, read on the forward strand.
ATTGTCGCCGAAGCGGCAGATTTCAGATTCATCTCAACCTCCTTGCGTTGCAAATGCAACTTTTAATTCAGTCAAACGAACTACACCTTCACCTAACGCAAACAACGATATCAAACCTCCAATTAAAAAGCAAGCATTTTTTGCAATCAAAAAAAGATTCCCAAATCGTGTTTAATGAGAAGTGGAGTTTATTGGAACTGGAACAGGCATGTTCCCTTCGCGCCTGGATCAACTGTGAATGAATCCGTGTCGTGCGCGATAATCCCGCCGTCCGTCAAATCTGTGATTCGTTTCACCTTACGGGGCAGCTTCACACGTACCGGACCGGACTCCTTCAGGTGGACCATCCCAAAGTTATCGCTTGCATACACCACTGCCGGACGGTCGGTGTAGAGATGAACCCCCGCCGCCGCCGCGATAGCCCTGAACGCCGACACGTTCAGTATGCCCGCGCCCCAGAAGACCGATGTATGCCCCGGAAACCTTTTCACGGCGGCGGCCGGTGCGCCCCCCTCCTCATATCGCGCAAGAATCGTCACGCCCGGCTGATCCTTCACCGTAAATCTCGCCTCGAAAACCTGAGGAGGAATCGGCTTGGGGTTGGCATAATCAACCTTGTATGAGAAGCCTCCGTAAAGAGGCGTGTTTGACCACCCGAGCCGTTCTTCAACGGCATCACATCCGAAGAAGTCCTTGAATGCCGCCTTGTCCGGCTTCATTACAAGGGTATGCGACGCGTTTTCCTTCTCCAGCGTGAATCCGCAGACATCCGTATTTCCATCAGAAATGTTGAGATGTGTTCCTTCCGCCCGGAACACCCCAGGTGCATACATCCATACCAGAGTACGTCCGTTTCGCTCGAACTTCTCACGTATCGCCCGCCTCTGCTCGACGGTTAACGCCAACTGCGCCGGAAAAACCACTACCTTGTACCGGTCAAGTTCGTTAGATTCCAACAAATCATCGAGCAGCCACAGGTCATACGGCGCACCAAGACGATGCCATTCCAGATTGCGGTTGAACGACACATGCTGCGCGGCCGTTATCGGAGACCGGCTGTAGTTGTATTCGATTCCGGCCGAAAGACTCAACGGATCAAGGACGACCGCCACCTGCGCCGCAGACCGCCGCGGGAAATGTGCGCTCATGCGCATCCACTTGTCGTAATTGGGAACGTCCGCCATGATCTTCGGATCTTCCCACCAGCGCTGGAATGTCCATTGATACGGAACAATCCCAGTTGTCATGTACTTGCCCAGTTCGCGGCGATAGACGGCAACCGACTCTTCTGACGAATCCGTCTCTCCAAACCGCTGCCGTTCCGGCGTGAAGAGGTGGCTGCGGACATCGGATTGGAACAGGAAAACCTTGTTGTGGTGCATGAGCGACGCCACCGGGGCGTTTACGACAATATCGTCTCCAGCTCCTCTGTTCATGTAGCCCGGAGCGGGACCGAACGAGTCTAACCAACGGCTCTTAAGAATGGGCATCATCTCGCGGTGGTGGTAACGCCCCGAAAGGTATCCAAGCTGACTGCATGTGAAGATGCGCCCGTCTGTAAACTCCTTGGCCGCACGGCACTGGCGGTCCACTCTGTGCATGATCGCAAACGACTCACAGCGGGCATAGTCTATGACGTTGCGCTGACGCAGCGGATCGAGGAATCCGCCGCCAAGTCGCGGAACACGCTGCAGCATCGTGGGTGCCTGCGCATGAGCAAACGAAAAACCCTCCCGTCCCCATGCCTCCGCAAACGCAAGGACATCCCCCTTGTACTCCTTCAGAAGCCACTTTCTGAAGAAGTTTGCCATAGCCGGGCTGAAATCGTGCGGCGATAGATAGCGTGTGCCGTCCAAATGTCCGTAGTTGTTCTCCGCAAAAATCCCGAACCCCGGCATGAACCCGACAATCTGCGAGGCGTACGGCTGAGAAAGTATCCGAGCCAAAAAATCCTTCACACTTTTCTCGCAGTACCGGCTCCATATTTCAGATCCGTACGAATAGCCGGGTGTGTCGTACTTGAAACCCTGATCGACGTCTTCCACGCGTGCGAGTTCGTCCGGATAGGCTTTGGCAAAGGTAAGCGACGGATACTGCTGGAACCATACGAAGATGCGCGTATCCGTCTTCGTATCAAGTATGAAGCGGATCTGGTAATCGACGAGCTTGAAGAATTCCTCCGGATTGTGCGGCCCTCTGAAACTCGGCGGCGCGGCATCGTCACAGGTCATCGTGGCGCCCACCACACAGATGGGGAAATTCCCCTTCTTTATGATCTCCCGGTGGTAATCGAGGCTCTTTTGGTTGGATTTTAGACGCGGGCGGCACGTGTAGAGACTGTTCACTACCGGCTGCCCGTCTATAAACCAGGTGGGGACTCCCTGAAACGGCTTCACTTCCGACTTGGGCAGGGCAAGCGGAACACGCGGTACGTCCGCGATTATCGGCGCCGGTGCCGGCTTTTTGGCCGTCTCATACGATACGCGTCCAAGATACGCGGAATCTATGTCAGCGCCATCTTCCGTCTCAATCTTGAACGATGCTGCGGCCGCTTCCTTCGGCGGCAGAATTCGGAACTCGTGTCCCCGCCAAGCAGAACCACCTTTGAACCGCAGGCGCTTCGATCCGCAATCACGGCCGTTTTTATCACGAAATGCGAAATTAACGGCAACAATGCCACGGCGCACCGCCAGATATCCGTTAAGCGCTTCG
>JAFXEA010000252.1 GCA_017521065.1 Kiritimatiellia bacterium
GGTAGGCGCACCGGTCGTTGCATCTATTGTAAGTGCCGGGCGCAGTCGATGGGCAAGCGCAAGCGCCTTTTTCAGAAATGACATCTTTTCCGTCACGCCTCCAACGCCGGACATCACGCGCCGACAAAAATCGGCCAACGTCCTGATGCCATACAGGTCGATGTAGAGAAGCCGTTCGCCTTTCATGCCAGAGATCGCCTTCTTGACCAAAGAAGTCTTACCCATGCGGCGCTCTCCCTGTATGACAAGATTCTGGCCCGATTCAGCATAGTTGCGCAGTTGTCTTTCCAATTCCGGACGTGGGCAGAAGTATTCCCCGTCAACCACGCATCCATATCTGAATGGCATCTTCATTCCGTACTTTCCTTTCGCTGATCATTGTACCAAAAATTACGCATACTTGCAATACGCAACAATGCGTAATTTCCCATGGAACGCACAACGGCTAATAGCATCAGCGTCCATTCTCGGCGATTGCGCCCTTCAGCCCTGACGAGCTGAAAACGTATTGGGTAATATGGTATCAGTCAAAGACGATCTCAAGCCCGGGGGTGTCGGCGGCGGCGTCCAGGCAGACCTGCCGAAACGTCTCCGGTACGTTCGCGGAGTTCCTGAACTCGATCCGCCACGCGCTGCCGTATTCCGTCAGCACGTCGTACATGGCGTCGAGGTTGCGTCCGTAGTCCGGCGGAACCGGCACTGCGGCGGCGAAGCGCCTTTGCAGAGCACAGGATCTGGTCTTTCCCTCCAGATCAACGACAAACGTCTTCTTCATTTCGACTTCTCCTTGATTTCCTCGAATGTCCGATAGTGATCGTGCGTGTAGTAGATACGCTCGCCGCGGACGGTGAACACAAGCCTTTTCGCGCCGCGCGGCTTCCCTTTCGTGTCGATGTCGCATTCCTTGTAGCTGCCTGCGGGCAGCCGGCGCTCATAGTTGCCGAAACGGTCACCGCCAATCGACTTGCCGGGCGCGAACGGCTCCAGCGGTCCGCCGCGCCAGCCCAGGGCGCGGGCCTTCGACTTGGTGATGAAGTTTTTCGGCAGCGCGCCGCCGAACCGGCGGATGTACGCCGCCACCTCGCCCTTGGAGCAGTATTCGCCGTCACGCACCACTTCTGCGGCGGCGGACACCGTCGGTACCGCCTTCGCCGCTGACGCCACCTTCGCCGCAGGGCCGAAGCCCCTTCCGGCGCACAGCACCGCGCCGACGGCGATCATCGCCGCAGACAACATTGCCTTCGTTTTCTTCATCGTTGTTTTCTCCTTTGATTCATTGGTTGTTTGCCTTTCATTTACGAAGCGACTCAAGTGACGGGAAAAGACATCTCGCGCAATTCCTTGTAGCGGAAGCAGAAGCGGGCATGGTCGTTGACGAGGCCGACGGACTGCATGAACGCATAGACGGTCACCGAGCCAAGGAACTTGAAGCCGCGCGACTTGAGTTCGGCCGCGATGCGGTCGGAGAGCTCCGTGCGCGCAGGGGCGGTCCAGTCATCGGACTTCGCGTTGTCGGGATTGAACAGCGTCTTGCCGTCCGTGAACGCCCAGAGCCACTTCGCGAACGTGCCGTATTCGCGGCGGAGCGCGATGAAGCGCTGCGCGTCGTGGATGTTGGCCTCGATCTTGCGCCGCGAACGGATCATGCCAGGCACGGCGAGGATGCGCGCGATGTCGCGCGCGCCGTAGCGGGCGATCTTCTCGAAGTCGAATCGCTCGAACGCGACGCGGAACGCCGCGCGTTTCTGGATGATCGTGTCCCAGCTCAGACCGCACTGCTGCACCTCGTACATCAGGTACTCGAACAGCTTGCGGTCGTTCCGGCACGGCGTCCCCCATTCCTTGTCGTGGTACGCGCGCTCCAGGTCGTTCAGCTCGAAATATGGACAGCGTATCTTTTTCATTGTCTTGATCTCTAGTCACAAAGTACGCTCAGCGAACATTGGCAGATCGTCTCATTTATCGATCGGCTATGATTGGCATAGGGGGTTGCGGACCGCGCTCGATTCCATCAAGGATTTTCATGAGGTTACGCTTCCCCTTATCGGTCGTTCGTATCTCCACAATGAGCGCCTTCCATTCGTCAAGCCGGCCGGCACGTTTCATGACGGGACGCATGTTGACCAAAGCCTGGGCGATTTGTTCATAGTAGCAATTGCCCGTTTTGCCACGATTCGCCGCTATCAGCCGGAGCCAGATCGAAATCGCATCGTCCGGGAATCTGGCTGCCACCTTTTCGGCGACGGCCCATCCCTGATCGCCTTCCGTGCCCCTATAGAGGTACGAATGGTAATTTGTTGTTGGCTTGCTTTTGGAGGCATACCACTTGATGGCATCTTCCAATCTGTCTTCCATCAAGGCGACGTCGATTAGAATGTCAATGCGCGGGAATTCCGTGTTTCTATCACGGCTCGGTTTAAGCAGTTTCGGCAACGGCCACCGGCTCTTCTTCGTCTCCCACGGTAAAACACCCTTCTCAAGAAAGTCAAGAGCGCCCTTGTGAACTTGCTCGTACACGTCTGCCTTTCGTGCGGCAACCATGAGCTTCTCGTAGCTATCTCGCCACGGAGAATCGAAGAACGCGTCGGCGGCATAGGAACAGGCATCAATCGGATTCTTCTCCCGTTCGGCTATTTCGATCAAACGGCTACGAAGTTCCCGCTTGCCGTAGTCTCCCTGCTCCTTGATTCCAAGGAAGCACCACTCCTTCGCTTCCTTAAGGTCACCACCTTCGATAAGGTCCTGCACCAGCGTACCGTAGTCGCCGGTCTTCGCGACGGCACGCTTCTTGAAATCCAACACTTCGGCACGCCGCCCGGCGAATCGCAAAGCTTCTTCAATTTCGGACGAGAGATGTCGCCCGTGGATGGAAATCCCGTTGCCGACATCACCCTGCGAGGAGAGTTCCTTTGAAAGGACATCTGCGACTTCGACCCAGGCAGACGTGGCGCATGATTTCGGAGCCCCCCATGTGCCCTTGATGTCCTCATAGAAACAGTACTCGTCTTTGTCATGCAGATTGTGAAACCAAAGAATTTTGTCCACGTCCGACATACTGGAGCGCATGACTGCCTTGGCAATGACCTCCATGCACGTGTCGGCCTCGTATCCGATCTCCCCTTCGCCGTTCTCGGACATTTCCATCTGCGCGACGGCGCGCTTCGTCAGATAGTCGGCTAGCGCGATCAACTTGTCGTATGCCTTCAGCTCGAGCAGCCGTTCGAGAAATTGTTGCGCCTCACCGTAGTCCGGATATATCGAGCGGTCTCTGTCGCCCCAGACGTAGATCCTGCATGCCGTTGCCGTCACATCGCGAATCGCCTTCTTTGCCTTGTCCGCAAGAGTGTCTACGTCGGATTTCGCGAGTTCGATCCTCCGCCGCAGTTCCGTGCGTACCTCGTCGAATTGAGCGGCGATTTCGACAAGAAGATCCTTTGCCGCGTCGGGCTTCAGGCCCAGAAGATAGGCAAGGACGGGATCCTGTTTCTGTCTGGGCGCACGGACAGAAACGCCGCGTGTGCCTGATTTTCCCTCTTCGTCCTCGTCCGAATCTTCATCGAAATCATCATCAGCGGACAAGAACTCTTCAAGGCGCTCGTCATCGGCCGCGACCATGACAGGCTTCCGACCAGCCTTGACCTCATCAATCACCTTCAGTGTCAACGCAACTGCGTGCTTGCAGGCGAATCCCACTGGACATGAGCAGTCGGAATGGAGTTTGCCGTCATCGCCAAACCATACCTTAGTGGCATATTCCTCTCGGCCTTGTGCAGACGCGATAACGGCGCCTTTACCATCAACGCATATTCCGCTGACACGCGAAACATAGCCTTTGCCGCGCTTCACCGAACGTGTACCTGCAAAGTTTTCCAAGTCGTCCCACGTCAACGCCGCGAACCTCGCGTCGTATTCGGGTCCTGCCGAAGCGGCCGCCGTTTTACCATTTTTGCACTTCATTTTTGTTCTCCTTTAAATTCTTGTCGTGTCTTCGTCCGGCTTCACCGGCACTTCATGCGCTCTCAGCCCGAAACCATCAAGAAAACGCTTTAATAAGGTTATTCTTCATTCACTTTTCCTCTTTCGTTTCTTTGAAGTGCCTTCGTGGCATTATCGGTTCTGGAAAAGCCGAACAACCCAGTACAAGGAATTTGCACAAACTGCAGTCAAGACCATTGGCGTAAAATATACCGACAGGTTTTCTCCTCGCATGGACATGATAATCAAATACGCAAACAAACTCGCAACAAGCAACTTTGTAGTGCTGATTAAATGCCATGTCAGAGTCATCATTCGGCTATGGTTTTCCTTCGTAACCTTGAAAGGAACATTCCAGTGTCTTGGAAACAGTTCCGTAACTGACATCACGATGACGAGAACCCACATGATGGCCAACAAACACCAAATCATACTCTTGCCACCATAGCCGTCAATGACGCCGTCCGCGCCAAAGTGAGTGGGAATCTTGTCTGGCATCGCGGCGTAGCGACACGCCACCCAGACAGTAATTCCAATCAACAGCGCACCACATAGCCAGTCAACAATCCAGACAAGCCGTGTGCGTTTCACCTTGCAGTCGCATCTTTCGACTTTTTCCATGCCATCCCTTCAGTTAAACACCGTCTATCACTTTAGAAACTTCCTCCCCTCTACTTCGGAGAGGATGCGCATTTGCTGGATGGCGATTTCGTTTAACTTCTTCAGGCGTTGCGGTTGGGGGATGCCGTCATTGATCATGACGGCGTTAATGTTCTCCATGTTGGAAATGCAGATGAGCTGGTTGATGGTAGCGTAGTCGCGCTGATTGCCTTTAAGCGTCGGATTGGCGGCTTGTCCTTTTCTAAACCACTCGAATCCGAGGGGTTTAAAATCCGGGTTGTACAATTCCTCCCAGAGGCCCAGATATTCAAGTGTCATGCGGTTACGCATCCAGTTGCTGATTGTCTGCTGCGCGTCCTCCGACTTGAGTTTCGCCATGTCGGTAAGGCAAACGAAGTCCTCGCCGTTGATCTTCACGACGCGGACAACAGTTCCCTTGATGTCGCGTTCGCTTGTCTTTTTCACTTCGCATCCTTTCAACAATTGAAATCTTTTTGACGCCTCTGAACGCGAATATTATATCATTTTTATGAACCGGACTACATCACATCAGCAAATTAACTGTAACTGAAAATGCCAGTTCAAGTTATCTTTTTGAGCATTGGAGCGCAGAACAGTCCAATCACACCAAGAACCGCGTCAAGGCGTTCGCAAACATCTTCTGCCAGGAAACGAAGTACGCGATACCCGTTTCGTTGCAGAAGCGCATCTTCACGCCTGGCAAGGCGGTAAAACGAAATGTCAGAGATGGATTCCGGCGTGTCCAACTTGATCGCCAGTTTTATCCTTTCTGAACAAATATCCACTTCAAGATATGGATTTGTGCCACATGGTATCGGCAATCGGCTATTTTGCTCGAACATTCCTTGATTGCCGTAAAGCGAGTCAAGCCGCGCGAAGAGGAATCGCTGGGCGGATTCTTTGGGGCTTACCTTGACGGCCTCTTCGGCACTGCCTCCTTGGATTGCCAATGTTGCCCGAAGGAAAAGGTCTGCGAGTGCAACATCCACGCCGTCTCTGCACAGACGCCTCACGCTGTCGGAAAACCGTTCCTTCCATTTGGGTTCTACCGGAAGACGCACTTCCGCTGGCCACCCCTCCATCACTCCCAGCGGCACCATCATCGTATAACCAATCGCCTGATAACTGTTCCGCCGTTTTTCAAACATCTTCTGGCAAACGGCAACATTGGAATCAAGATAGTCGTAGATGCGTACTTCACGTTTCCCGTCATGAAGGCGGTGAAGCCGTCCGGCATACTGCGTAATTCGCCCTTTCCATGATATGGGCGTTGCAAGGAAAAGCGTGTCAAGGCGTGAATCATCGAAACCTTCACCAAGATATGAACCCGTTGCAATAATGACACGTTCCTCGCTATCACCTATCGCAGCAAGTCCTTCCTTGCGTTCCCGCGTTGTCTTCACTCCCATGCCGCCTGTAAGCGAAACAACATTTTTCACGCGTCCTTCCAGAAGTGCCTCGAATACGGCGACATGTTCTCGGCGCTCGCTGA
>JAFXEA010000253.1 GCA_017521065.1 Kiritimatiellia bacterium
AATCTTATCTATGTATGCCATGCTTAATTTTGAAGTGTGGTTTGCCATTTCCTCGTAAGCAAGAATAATCATGTTTATGCCGAATTTCCGCCCGCGACAGGGATTCCGATCACGGGCAGAACCGTACCCGCAGCCAGAACGCCGCCAAGATGCGCCGCACCGCCTGCAGCGGCGATGATGACCTTAAGTCCGCGCCCTTCCGCGCTTCTGGAGTATTCGATCGCCATTTCAGGCGTACGGTGGGCGCTGATGACGCGCGATTCGTACGGAACGCCGAACTTGTCGAGCGTCTCGCAGGCCTTCTTAACGAGCGGCCAGTCCGAGTCGCTGCCCATCACAATGCCAACCAACGGTTTATCTGAATCCATGATCAATTCCTTTCAAATGCGCGGTGCGCAATGTCTCTTCTGTAAAATGCCTTTTCAAACGAAATGGCGGCGACGGCACGATATGCGGTATCGACGGCGTCACGGAGTGTGCCGCCCATGCCTGTCACGGAAAGGACGCGTCCGCCGTCCGTAACCACAGCTCCATCAACGGATTTCGTTCCGCAGTGGAACACCGTCGCGCCCTGTATCTTAGCGGCCTCGGCAAGACCCGATATCACCTTGCCCTTCTCGTAGTCGCCGGGATAGCCGCCGGACGATATGATCACAGTCGCGGCTGCCTCAGGCTTGACTACCACATCGGATTCCTTGAGGCATCCGGTTGCTACATTCATCAGCATGGCGGCGAAATCGCCGTCCAGACGCGGAAGCACTGCCTCCGTCTCGGGATCGCCGAAACGCGCATTGAACTCCACCACGTTCACGTTGGAACCGCTGAGGGCGACCTTACCGCCCTCCGGCGTGACCATGAGTCCGGCATAGAGGACGCCGCGATAGGTTATGCCACGCTTCTTGAGTTCACGGACGACAGGAAGGATGATCTTCTCCTTGATCTCAGGAAGCATGTGCCCCGTAACGACGGGAGCCGGGCTGTATGCGCCCATGCCACCGGTGTTCGGGCCCTTGTCGCCATCGAAGATGCGCTTGTGGTCCTGCGAACTTGGAAGAAGCACGGCATTCTCGCCATCAACGAGAGCGAGAATGGAGCATTCCTCACCATGGAGAAACTCTTCAATCAGCACTTCTGCGCCGGCGGAACCGAACTTGTTCCCGACGAGCATGTCGTCGATGGCCGCCTCTTCCTGCTCAGTGGTCTCCGCAACAATCACGCCCTTACCCGCAACTAGGCCGTCCGCCTTGATGACAACCGGCAGACCGTACGCAGGAAGCGCGGCCTTCGCCGCTACGGCATCGGTGAACACCTCTGCCTTGCCGGTAGGAACGCCCGCAGCCTGCATGATCTCCTTCGCGAAACGCTTGGAGCCTTCCATGCGGGCGCCTGCGGCAACAGGGCCGAACGCCTTAATCCCGGCAGCCTCAAGCGAGTCAACAAGCCCGGCGCACAGCGGAGCCTCCGGCCCGACAACGACGAGATCGGGGCTGTTCTTTCTGCACCATGCGGTAAGTCCGGCGACATCATCCGCCTTCAAAGGCAGACACTTGGCGATCTCCGCCATGCCCGCATTGCCCGGTGCGCACCAGAGCTCGTGTTTCTCCGCATCCTGCGCCAAACGCCACGTAATCGCGTGTTCGCGCCCGCCACTTCCTACAACTAAAATTTTCATATTGGACATTATACCACAATTCAGAAATCAATTCCCATCATCAGTTTTATTGTGATGGGGGGAGCATTGTCGGCACTACCTTACTATACGGCATACGTGCCGCCCATTGCGATGATGTCCGGACGGTTCCTGCTCGTGAGATCGAACGCCTGTCGTTTCCGCCAGCTTTCCGTCTTTGCGTGATCTCCGCCTATCAGCACATCTGGAACCTTGAGTCCGCGATATTCTGGAGGGCGCGTGTACTGCGGCGCCTCGAGAAGTCCATCCGAACCGAAGCTCTCCTTCGCCGTCGCCTCGCTGCCGCCACCAAGCACACCGGGAAGAAGACGCACCACTGAATCGACAATCGCCGCCGCCGGAATCTCTCCGCCGGTAAGCACAAAATCACCGATGGATATCTCATCCGTGACAAGCGTCTTCACCCGCTCATCGATTCCTTCGTAATGTCCGCAAAGTATGATCAAATGCTCTGCTGCGGAGAACTCCTCCGCCACACGCTGGGTGTAAGGTCTGCCGGTCGGAGTCATCATCACAACCCGCGCCGGTACCGAACGGTCGCCCAAACACGACTCAATCGCCTGAAACCATACATCCGGCTTCATCAGCATGCCGGGTCCGCCAGAATACGGCTTGTCGTCCACAGTGCGGCGGCGATCCGTCGCAAAATCACGCAGGTCAACGGTACGTATGGATGCCACGCCCATTGCCGCAGCGCGTTTGAGGATGCTTTCGCCAAAAAATCCCCGGAACATTTCAGGGAACACCGTTATCACATCGATTTTCATTGGCCCAATTATACCAAAAAGGCGCGGACTTCCGTCCACGCCCTTTTAACAACCGTTTGACCACGGTTTACCAACGGGTGTCGCGCGGAGCCGGACGCTCGCCGCGGTCACGGCCACCGCCGAAACCACCACGACCGCCGCCAAAGCCGCCGCGTCCGCCGCCGAAACCGCCACGTCCGCCACGACCACCGCCGAAACCGCCACGGCCACCGCCACGACGATCGTCCTGCGGCTTGGGCTGTGACTGGTTGACGCGAATCGGACGACCGTCCATTTCGGATCCGTTCAGCGCGGCGATTGCCGCTTCAGCCTGCTCGGCGTTCGGCATTTCAACAAAGCCAAAGCCCTTGGAACGACCGGTCATGCGATCGGTCACCACGCGAGCGGAGGTAACTTCGCCATACGCCGCAAAAGCGGCTTTGAGTCCGTCATCGGTAGTGGCGTATGCCAGGTTACCACAGTAGATATCCATCTTGATTTAATCCTTGTTTTTCTTATGCTAGCAACACTCGGCACTCGCCTAATGCGGCTTACAAATCAAGTAGTATACTATTCGCCATGTTTCGCGTCAAGCAACTTTTCCATATATGCAAAACGCACACGAAGCGTTCTCCGTGTGCGCTTTGCTTTTCATATTGCATCCGCAATCAACTGCGGACGATATGCTCGACTTACTTCTTCACGACCGGGATCTGAGCAGCGGCCACGGACTGACCAAGGCGGCGCGCCTTCTCGTCGGGCATGAACACATCGACCTCTTCCGCGATCTCAGGCGCAATCGCCTCAAGACCCATCCTGGCGGTTTCGAGGATGATGTCGCCGCCGAGACCGGAAGTGACGCGGCCAAGGATCATGAGGTTCTGGAAGTCGTAGAACTCGCGGTACCAGCACACGGCGTTGGCGAGATAGCGGCCGATCATGAGATAGACCTTGAGCGCCTTCGTGTCGTGCTTCTCCATCGCCTCCTGAACGACCTTGAGACGCTCAGGCAGCTTCATGGACTTCGGGAACTTGAAGCCGTACTTGCATGCGAGGTGGTTGACGGCCTGCTGCGAGAAGTACATCGCGCCGACACCTGCATCGCCGCTCCACTCGTCGCAGGCGGAATCGGGGTTGAGATCGACAGGGGCGAACGCAAGCTCGGAGATGCGTCCGGTGAGAGCCCCCTTCGGATTGATGTAGCCGACCGCCTCGGAGGAACCCATGGCGACGCCGAGGATGCCGCTCTTCTTCATCGTGATCGCACCGGCGAGAGCCGTGACGTCACCATCGTTGTAGACCTCGAACGGAACCTGCCACTCCTCTTCGATGCGGGTGAAGAGGTTGCGGGCTTCATCCTTCTTCTTGGGGTTCTTTTCAAGGATGGCGCGGAGAAGCGACGCCGGACCGAGACGCTTGCCGACGAGGGTTCCGGCGGTGGAGCCGCCGATCGCGTCAACCTTGCCGCCGAGAGCCTGAGCCGCAGCTTCGAGTCCTTCGGAAAGCTTCGTGTAGTGATATTCAGGATCGGGCTGGTTGCGCGGATCCCACGGAAACTCCTTGGAGAACACGACCTTGCCGCTCTTGAGCGCGGAAATCTTGAAGTCGGATGCGCCAAGGTCAAAACCGATGCGGTCGCCGTTGGTGTTGTTCTTGACGATAACCTCACGCTCGTTCATCACGGGCATCTTCTTGTAGGGCACAATCACGACCTCGAACGGCTTGCCGTAGAGATCCTTGAAGAAGTTGTAGTCGAACTTGCGCGCGCCCTTCGCGGTGTAGTCCTTTGCGATAGGCTGCACAATCCAGTCCGGACCGGCAAGATAGAGCTTCCAGCCGCCAGCAGCCCACAGCACGAACTTCACGCAGCGCTCAACGAGATGCACAACAAACGGACGTGCGGAAGAC